>JAIYAG010000458.1 GCA_027489195.1 Burkholderiales bacterium
GTGCTGGTGGCGATCAGCCTGCTGCTGTTCCGCGTCGTCGCGATCGCGCAGCGGCGGCTGGTGCCGTGGAGCCTGCCGGTCGAGGGATGAGCGACTCCGCTGCGGGCCCCGAAGTCCACCTGCCGCGCACGGCCGCCGAGGCCTGCGCGCTGCGTGCCGCCCATCCGCATGCGCAGCCGGTCGCGGGCGCCACCGCCGCGCAGCTCGGCTGGCCCGAAGGGCGGGCGCCGGCGGCGCTGATCGACCTGCGTGCGCTGACCGGTGCGGCGCAAGACGCGCCCGTCCGGATCGAGGCCGGCGCGCTCGTGATGTCGGCGTTCGCCACGCTCGAGTCGATCCGGCTCGACGCCCGCCTGCGCGACGCACTGCCGGCCCTGGCCGCGCTGATCGGTGCGATCGGCTCGGCGCCGGTCCGTCGCCTGGGCACGCTCGGCGGCAACCTGTGCTGGCCCTCGGGCGACCTGGTGCCGGCGATGCTGGCGCTGGGCGCCCGCTACCGGTTCGCGTCGGCCGGCGACGGGCCCGCGATCGCGCCGTCCGCGATGCCCGCGCACGACCTGCTCGTCGAGGTCCGGGTGCCGCTGACCCGACGCCGCGTGGTGATCGAGAAGGTCGGCCTGCGCCATGCGTTCAGTCCGACGCTGGTCACGGTGGCGATGGTCGATTCGGGGCAGGGCGTGCAGGTGGCCGTCGGCGGCGGTCCGACGCCCGCGCAGCGGCTGCCCGGCGTCGAGGCGCTGCTCGGCGCGGGCGCGGCGATCGCTCCGCAGGCCGCGCTGCGTGCCGCCGTCGTCGCCGGGATGCAGGCCTGCGACGATGCGCTCGCGACCGGCGCCGAGCGGGTCGCGGTGGCCGCGCGGCTGATCGCCGGGCATGCCGCGGCGTTCGCGGGCGGGGCGATGCGATGAGCGTGCACGACACCCGGGCGCTGCGCGAGGCCGCCGCCCTGCGCGCGCCCGCCGCGCTGCCGCCCCGCCGCTTCCTCGGCGACGCGGGCGCACCCGGCCTGCTGCACGCGGCGGTGCTGCGCAGCCCGCATCCGCATGCGCGCCTGGTGTCGGTGTCGCTCGATGCGGCCCGCAGCATGCCCGGGGTGTGTGCGGTGATCTCGGGGTCGGACCTGCCGACCGCACACCGCCTGGGCATCCAGGTGCGCGACCGGCCGGCCCTCGCGGTCGGGCGGGTCCGCCACGTCGGCGAACCGGTGGCGGCGGTCGCCGCCGAGACGCTGCAGGCCGCACGCGACGCGCTCGCCGCGATCGAGGTCCGCTGGGCGCCGCTGCCCACGCTCGACGACCCCGAGCGCGCGCTCGCCGCGGACGCGCCCGCGCTGCACGAGGGCGGCAACCTGCTGCACGCCACCCGCTTCGAGCGCGGTGACCTCGAGGCGGCGTTCGCCCGTGCGGCCCATGTCGTGGAGTCGGTGGTGTCCACGCCGCGCCAGGTGCATGCCTACCTCGAGCTCGAGTCGGCGCTCGCGGTGCCGCGCGAGGACGGCACGCTGCACGTGCTGGCGCCCTGCCAGGGGCCGCACGCCATCCGCCAGGACCTGGCCGCGCTGCTCGGCTGGCCGGTCGATCGCATCGAGGTGACCGGCTCGCCGCTCGGCGGCAGCTACGGCGGCAAGGACGACATGCATGCGCAGGCGATCGCGGCGCTGCTCGCGGTGCGCTGCGGGCGCCCGGTGCGGCTCGCCTGGTCGCGGGCCGAGTCGATGGCCGCGGGCATGAAGCGCCATCCCTTCGTCGTGCGCATGCGCACCGGCTGCGACGCCGAGGGCCGCCTGCTCGCGCACGACGTGTCGCTGCTGCTCGACACCGGCGCGTACGCCTCGCACGGGCCCGAGGTGCTGGACACCGCGCACGAGCACGCGCCGGGCGCGTACCGCTGGGAGGCGCTGCGCGTCGAGGGGCGGCTCGCGTACACCAACAACGGCATCGCGGGCGCCTTCCGCGGGTTCGGCGCGCTGCAGACCTCGACCGCGCTCGAGCTGCAGATCGACGCGCTGGCGCGTCGCGCCGGGATCGATCCGATCGCGTTCCGCGCACGCAATCTGCTGGGCCGCGGCGATCCCGGACCGCTCGGCCAGCCGATCGCGCCGCTGCCGGACCTGCACGCGGTGATGGCGCAGCTCGAGGCGGTCCGCGCCGAGTCTGTGACTGCGGTCCGCGCCGAGTCTGTGACTGCGGTGCGCGCCGAGCCTGTGACTGCGGCCGCCACCGAGACGGCCCGCTGGGTCCGCGGCCGCGGCTGCGCGCTGGTGATCAAGAGCGAGGGCTTCGCGGTCGGCGGCCCGAATGCCGCGGGCGGGCGGCTCGGCCGGCTCGCCGACGGCACGGTCGAGCTGCGCGTCGGGCTCTCGGAGATGGGACAGGGCCTGTCGGGCGCCGCCCGCGACCTGCTGCGCGCGGCGCTCGATGCGCAGCCCGCGCTCGCCGGCGCGCCGCTGCGCATCAGCGTCGGGCTCACCGAGCGCACGCCCTCGGCCGGGCCCACCTCGGCCTCGCGCGGCACGCACATCCTCGCGAAGCTGGTCGCCGCGCTGGTACCGAAGCTCGCCGCCGCCTGCACGACGCCCGGCGAGCACGGCGAACGCTGGGTCGAGGCCGAGGTCGCGATGCCCGAGTCGTTCAGCGAGCACGGGCCGGCGCATGCGATCTTCGGCGCCTGCGGCGCGTTCGCCGAAGTGTCCGTCGACCGGTGGACCGGCCGGGTGCGCGTCGATCGCGTGACCGTCGTGCCGAGCGTGGGGCCGGTGGTGTCGCCCGCCGGCTTCCTGTCGCAGATCGAGGGCAGCGTGCCGATGGCCGCGGGCTTCGTGGTGCTGGAGGACCTGCCCGCCGAGGCCGGGCGCTTTCGCGCGACGAACCTCGACGGCTACCTCGTGCCGACGCTGGCCGACGCGCCGCGCGTCGCGCTGCGTGTCATCGACGCGCCGATCGCCGACGACGACGCGCTGCCCCGCGGCATCGGCGAGAGCGCGCTGAACGCGATCGCACCCGCGATCGCCAACGCGCTGGCCGATGCGGCGGGCGCGATGCCCGACCGGCTGCCGGTGTCCCCGGCGTGGCTGCGCGATGCGCTGGACGCCCGCGCGGTCCGCGACGGGGGCGACGCATGACGCGACGCTTCCTGCTCGACGGCCGCGAGGTCGCCTTCGACGCACCGGCCGACACGCGCCTGCTCGAGGCCCTGCGCGGCCCGCTCGGCGTCACCGGCCCCAAGCCCGGCTGCGGCATCGGCCGCTGCGGCGCCTGTCTGGTGCTGCTCGATGGCGCGCCGGTGCCCTCGTGCCTGGTGCTCGCCGCACGCATCGACGGCAGCGAGGTCACCACCGTCGACGGGCTCGGCGACGAGGGCGCGGCGATCCTGCGCGCGCTGGCCGACGCCGGCGCCATCCAGTGCGGCTACTGCAGCGCCGGCATGACGGTGGCCATCGCCGGCGCGCTGCGTACCGTGCCCCGCCCGGGCCCCGACGCGGTGCTCGAGCTGCTGTCCGGGCAGATCTGCCGCTGCGGCGGCTACGAAGGGATCCGGCGCGCGGTGCAGGCGCTGTTCGGCTGAGCGCGGCCGCCGCCCTCAGCCCCCCGCCCGCTCGAACAGGTCCCGCCCCGCCGGCATCGCCCGGATCTTCGCGTCCGCGATCGGGCGCTTGAGCATCCAGAACCCGCAGTCGGGATGGATGTAGGCCACGCGGCCCGCGCCCAGCAGCGACTCGGCGCGCTCGATCGCGCGGGCCACCTGCTCGGGGGTCTCGACCTCGTTGGCCTTGATGTCGATCACGCCCAGACCGAAGCCGATCTTCGGGTCGAGCTCGCGGAACGCGGCCAGCTCCTCGGGCGGGCGGTGCGCGACCTCCATCACGATGTGGTCGGCATGGAGCGCGTTCAGGTAGCGCATCAGCCGGTCCCAGGTGCCCTGCTGCACCGACTGCCCGCCGTAGTTGCCGAAGCACAGGTGCACCGCCGACTTGCCCGGCACCGCGTCGAGCACGCGGTTGATCGCCGCGGCCGCCCACTCCCATTCCTCGGGATGTCCGGGCAGGTTCGCCTCGTCGACCTGCACCACCGCGGCCTCGCAGTGGCGCACCTGCTCGGCGAGCGCGTCGCCGATCGCGGCGGCCAGGTCGGGCAGGTTGCCGTAGTGCCGGTCGATCAGCGTCTTGGCCAGCATGTGCGGGCCGGTGACGGTGAACTTCAGCGGCTTCGTGGCGAGCGCCTTCGCCCGCGCGCAGGCGAGCGGCAGGTCGAGCGCGCCGCTGCCGATCGGCCCGATCACCGTGCCCGGCGGGCGCGTGCGGAACCTCATGCCGGAGCTGGCCCGGTAGGCGATCAGGTCCTCGAACGAGAAGCGCTGCGTGATCCCGTCCATCGGGCGCACGAAGTACTCGATCATCCCGTTGGTCTCGGGATGGTTGACGTCGAAGCGGTAGAGCTCGCCGTCGCAGACGAGGTCGATGCCGGCCTGCTCCTGGATCCCGATGACGACGCGGGTGGCGTCGGCGAGCGCCTGCTCGGACGGCAGCGCGACGAGCCACTCGGGCACGGGGTAGGAGCCGACGACGGTGGTCTGGATGCGGGGCATGGCGCGTCTCCGGGGCCGGCTCTGCGGCCGAGTTAACCATCTGGTGATGAGCCGATGGTATCGACGGGCAAAGGGGGCGGCAAGGGTTGACGATCCGGGTCCCGGAACGGAAAATTATTAACCAACGGGTTACAAATCCGACGACCCTTTGACTGCAAGGAGCGCCCCACCGATGAGCACCCGCCGACTCGGCATCGTGATGCACGGCGTCACCGGCCGCATGGGCCTGAACCAGCACCTGATCCGCTCGATCAAGGCGATCCGCGAGCAGGGCGGCGTGCGCCTGTCCGACGGCACCCGCGTGATGCCCGACCCGATCCTCGTCGGTCGCGGCGCCGAGCGCATGCAGGCGCTGGCCGCGCAGCACGGCGGGCTGCGCTGGAGCACCGACCTGAAGGCCGCGCTCGCCGACCCGAAGGACGAGGTCTTCTTCGACGCCGCCACCACCCAGATGCGCCCGGCGCTGGTGCTCGAGGCCATCGCCGCGGGCAAGCACGTCTACTGCGAGAAGCCCTCGGCCACCAACCTCGACGAGGCGGTGCAGATCTGGCGCGCCGCCGAGGCGAAGGGGGTCAGGCACGGCGTGGTGCAGGACAAGCTCTGGCTGCCCGGCCTGCTCAAGCTGAAGATGCTGATCGACTCGGGCTACTTCGGGCGGATCCTGTCGGTGCGCGGCGAGTTCGGCTACTGGGTGTTCGAGGGCGACCTGCAGCCCGCGCAGCGCCCGAGCTGGAACTACCGCAAGGAGGACGGCGGCGGCATCATCCTCGACATGCTGTGCCACTGGCGCTACGTGATCGACAACCTGTTCGGCGCGGTGAAGAGCGTCTCGTGCCTCGGCGCCACGCACATCCCCACGCGCATCGACGAGCAGGGCCAGCCCTACGCGGCGACCGCCGACGACGCCGCCTACGCCACCTTCGAGCTCGAGACCGGCGTGGTCGCGCACTTCAACAGCTCGTGGACCACGCGCGTGCGCCGCGACGACCTGCTCACCCTGCACGTCGACGGCACCCACGGCTCGGCGGTCGCCGGCCTGCGCGGCGTGAAGGTGCAGCCGCGCGTGGCCACGCCCAAGCCGGTGTGGAACCCCGACCTGCCGCAGCCGATCGACTTCATGGCGGGCTGGCAGGAAGTGCCCGACTACGCGGTGTTCGACAACGCGTTCCGCGCGCAGTGGGAGCTGTTCATCCGCCACGTCGTCGAGGGCACGCCCTTCCCGTGGAACCTGCGCGAGGGCGCCAAGGGCGTGCAGCTGGTCGAGGCCGGCCTGCGCTCGTGGCAGGAGCGCCGCTGGGTCGACGTCGGTACCCTGCCGGCCTGAGCCCCGTTCCCGAGTCCCGACGAGTCCCGCCATGCCCACGATCACGCTGCCCGGCCTCGACGGCCGGCTCTCGCCCTTCACCACCTCCGAGCCGCGCGGCTATCCCGACGTCGCGCAGGGCCCGTTCTCGCGGATCGCGTTCTCGGCGGTGCATGTCGTCGCCGACCCGCTGTCCACGGTCGACCCCTGGGTCGGCTGCGCGGTCGACTGGGACGCGACCATCGCCTACCGCAGCCGGCTCTGGGACCTCGGGCTCGGCGTGGCCGAGGCGATGGACACCGCGCAGCGCGGCATGGGCCTGGACTGGCCGACCTCGCTCGAGCTGATCCGCCGCTCGATCGACGCGTCGAAGGACCATCCGGGCGCGCGCGTGTTCTCGGGCTGCGGGACCGATCATCTGGTGGCGGGCGACCGCCTGACCGTGGCCGACGTGATCGACGCCTACGAGCACCAGGCCGAGGCCATCGAGGGCCTGGGCGGGCGGCTGATCGTGATGGCGAGCCGCGCGCTCGCCGCCTGCGCGCGCTCGCCCGACCAGTACGGCCTGGTCTACGACCGGCTGCTCACGCAGGTGCGCGAGCCGATCATCCTGCACTGGCTGGGCGACATGTTCGATCCCGCGCTCGCGGGCTACTGGGGCCACGACGGGCTCGACGAGGCGATGGACGTCGCCGTCGAGGTGATCAACCGCAACGCCTCGAAGATCGACGGCGTGAAGGTCTCGCTGCTCGACAAGGACCGCGAGATCGCGATGCGCCGCCGCCTCGCGCCGGGCGTGCGGATGTACACCGGCGACGACTTCAACTTCGCCGAGCTGATCGCGGGCGACGAGCAGGGCCACTCCGACGCGCTGCTCGGCATCTTCGACGCGATCGCGCCGGCCGCCTCGGCCGCGCTCACCGCGCTCGCGCGCGGCGACGTCGCGGGCTTCCACGCGATCCTGGGACCCACGGTGCCGCTGTCGCGGCACATCTTCTGCGCGCCCACCCGCTTCTACAAGACGGGCGTGGTCTTCATGGCCTGGCTCAACGGGCTGCAGGACCACTTCGTGATGGTCGGCGGTCAGCAGTCCACGCGCCACGTCCTGCACCTCGCCGAGCTGTTCCGCCTGGCGGACGCCGCCGGCCTGCTGCGCGATCCGGGCCTGGCCTGCGCGCGGATGCGCGCGCTGCTCGTCACCCACGGCATCGGCACATGAGCATCCCGGTCGGCTCGGGCGGCACCGGCGACGGCAACCGGCACGCCGGCGACGGCCCCGATCCGCGGCGCCTGTCGCTCAACACCGCGACGGTCAAGCTGCGCTGGAACCTCGCGCAGATGATCGAGGGCTGCGCGCGCCACGGCATCCGCGGCATCGCCCCCTGGCGCGACAAGCTGGCCGAGCTCGGCGTGGCCGAGGCCGCACGCCGCATCCGCGCGGCCGACCTGACGGTCACCGGCCTGTGCCGCGGCGGGATGTTCCCGGCCGCCGACGCCGCGGGCCGCCGCGCCGCCGTCGAGGACACGCTGCGGGCGGTCGACGACGCCGCCTCGCTCGGCGCGCAGTGCCTGGTGCTGGTGGTCGGCGGCGTGCCCGCGGGCTCGAAGGACCTGGCGGGTGCACGCGCCCAGGTCCGCGACGGCATCGCCGCGGTGCTGCCGCATGCGCGCGCCGCCGGCGTGCCCCTCGCGATCGAGCCGCTGCACCCGATGTACGCGGCCGACCGGGCCTGCGTGAACACGCTCGCGCAGGCGCTCGACCTGTGCGATGCGCTCGACCCGGGCGGCGCGGGCGGGGTCGCGCGCACCGCGGTCGACGGGGCGCCCTGGGCCAGCGCCTCGGCGCTCGGCGTCGCCGTCGACGCGTACCACGTCTGGTGGGACCCGATGCTCGACGCGCAGATCGAGCGGGCGGGCCCGGCGCGCCTGCACGCCTTCCACGTCTGCGACTGGCTGGTGCCCACCCGCGACCTGCTCGAGGACCGCGGCATGATGGGCGACGGCGTGATCGACCTGCGCGGCCTGCGCCGCAAGGTCGAGGCCGCGGGGTTCCGCGGGCTGCACGAGTGCGAGATCTTCTCGTCGCGCGACTGGTGGCAGCGCGACCCCGACGAGGTGCTCGGGGTGATGAAGGCGCGGCACGCGGCGCACTGCTGAGGGCGGCGGCAGGCGTCGCCGTTCCGCTGGACGACGCCGGTGCGGTGGCACGGCGCGGCGCCGATGCGATGATGTCGGCAGACCGTTCCGTGGCGCCCGTGCGCCGCGACCAGGAGACGACATGAACGCAAGGCTCGACCCCCGCTCCGCCGCGGACGCCGCCCGCAGCCCGGCCACCGACCTCCTCGACGTCGTCGTCGTCGGCGCCGGCATCTCCGGCATCGGCGCCGCCTGGCACCTCGCCACGCAGTCGCCGGGCACGCGCTTCCTGGTGCTCGAGTCGAAGGACACCTTCGGCGGCACCTGGGTCACGCACCGCTATCCCGGCATCCGGTCCGACAGCGACCTGTACACCTTCGGCTACCGCTTCAAGCCCTGGATGGGCACGCCGATCGCGACGGCCGCCGAGATCCTGAAGTACATGGGCGAGGTGATCGAGGACGCCGGGCTCGGCGAGCGCATCCGCTACCGCCATGCGATCGAGCGGGCGAGCTGGTCGTCGGCGGACCGCTGCTGGACGCTCGACGTGCACCGGCTCGACACCGGCGAGCGGCTGCAGATCGCGACCCGCTTCCTGTGGATGTGCCAGGGCTACTACCGGCACCAGGGCGGCTATACGCCGCAGTGGCCGGGCATGGACACCTTCGGCGGGCGCATCGTGCATCCGCAGGACTGGCCCGAGGACTTCGACACCACCGGCCAGCGCGTGGTGGTGATCGGCTCGGGCGCGACCGCGGCCACGCTGGTGCCGGCGCTCGCCGGACGCTGCGCGCACGTGACCATGCTGCAGCGCTCGCCGACCTGGTTCGTGACCGGGCGCAACGCCAACGTGCTGGCCGACACGCTGCGCGAACTCGACCTGCCGCCCGAGTGGATCCACGAGATCGTCCGCCGCAAGATCCTGTTCGACCAGAAGACGCTGCACGCGCGCGCGTTCTCCGATCCGGACGGGCTCGGCGCCGACCTGCTCGCCAACGTGCGCGCGCATGTCGGCGACGCGGTCGACGTCGACCGGCACTTCACGCCGCGCTACAAGCCCTGGCGCCAGCGCATCGCCTTCATCCCGGACGCCGACCTGTTCAAGGCGATCCGCGACAGGCAGGCCTCGGTGATCACCGACGAGATCGAGCGCTTCACCGAGACCGGGCTGCTGCTGAAGTCGGGCGAGACGCTCGAGGCCGACGTGATCGTCACCGCCACCGGCTTCGAGCTCAGCGTGCTCGGTGACATCCCGTTCGAGGTCGACGGCCGCCCGCTCGAGTTCTCGGCGACGGTGGGCTGGCGCGGCGCGATGTTCACCGGCGTGCCGAACCTCGTCTGGGTGTTCGGCTATTTCCGCGCGAGCTGGACCCTGCGGGTGGACCTGCTCGGCGACTTCGTGTGCCGGCTGCTGGCGCACATGCGCGAGCGCGGCGCCGAGGTCGTCACGCCGGCGCTGCGGCCCGAGGAGGCGGACATGCCGCTGCGGCCGTGGGTCGACCCGGAGAACTTCAGCCCGGGCTATCTGGCGCGCGGCGGCGACCGGCTGCCGAGGACGGGCGACCGCGGCCCGTGGCGCCACTCGCAGGACTATGCGTTCGACAAGGACGACCTGCCGGCGGCCGATCTGGACGACGGCTCGCTGAAGTACACGTGAACCCGGGGGCGGCCGGCCGCATCCGGCCGCGGGCGCTCAGTCGCGGCTGCTGACCGGCGCGGTCCGCGGGATCGCGGCGGCCGTGGCGACCACCGCACCCGAGGCGTCGCGCAGCTCGAGCCGGTCGCCGTCGCGGCGCATCGTGACCGCGCTGCCGATCGAGCTCAGGAAGGCCTCCTGCTGCCCCTGCAGATCGGCCGTGCTGGTGCAGGCGACGTTCGCCGACTGCAGCGGTCCGACGGCCAGTCGCTTGTCGGCGAGCATCCAGGGGCCCGCGTAGGGCGAGCAGCCGCCGAAGCCGCGCACGCGTCCGTCGGTGTCGAACTCGGCGGTGATGAGGCTGCCCGGCCGCACGCCGACGATCGCGCGCGAGGCGTCGGCGTAGCCGGTCACGCGCCAGACCTTGTCGACCAGGCCGGCCGGCTGCCTCACGAAGGTGGCGAGTGCCGCGCCACGGCGATCGAGCAGCACCAGCGTGCCGTCCGCGATCCGCCAGGCGGTGGCGCGGGCGAGGCTGCGGCTGTAGGCCTCGGCGCCCGCGAGCACCGCATCGCTGCAGACGCGGCGCGAGGCGGCCAGGTCGCGCCCGATGCGCAGCACCTCGCCCGAGCCGTACCAGGTGCCGACGAAGCGGTTGCAGCCGTCGCTGGCGGAGAACCGGTCGCCGCTGAAGCGCAGCGTCGGCAGCGCGGCATCGGCCGCCAGCGTCTGGGCGCCCATCGCCGACATCATCCAGGCGCTGCCGTCGAGCGTCGTCGGGTCGCGCCCGGTCGTCGTGCAGGCGGACAGGACCGCCGCCGCGAGCAGGCTCGAGGCGAAGTGCGGAACACGGAACGGGGGGAACGCCACCTTCATCGGACTCTCCTGCGAGCAGTCTCCAAAGGGGTGGCGATGCCGTCAACGAGACTGTATCCCGCCGACCCCGGCGCGCCGACGCACGGAGGTGCGCGGCGAGCGGGCGGTGGGGCGCGCGTCAAGCGGCGGTCCGACCGGCGGACCGCCGCAGCCGGATCGACGCGGGCTTCAGCCCTTCGGGGCGGGTTTGGTGCTCGGCTTCGTCGGGGCCTTGGGCGCCGGCTCGACCGCGAGCACCACCGCCTCGGTGATCACCGCGTGGACGTCGTCGCCGATCTTGAACTTCGTCATGTCGACGCCCTCGGGCACCGAGACGCGCACCGTGCGGTGCACGCCGCGCAGCGTCGCGGTGCGGGCCTTGCGGTCGATGCCCTGGATGGTCGCCAGGACCTCGACGGTGCGCACGCCGGCCACGCCGGGCGCCGAGCCCGCCGGGGCCGCCGCCGTCGCGCTCGACTCGATTCGCTCGCGGATGCCGCTGGCCGTGGCCGGCTCGATCCGGGCCGCGACGGCGAGGACGTGACGGATCAGCAGCATGTCGCCGACCCTGATCTGGTCGAAGTTCTTGATCTCGGCGGGCACGGCGACGGTCGTCACGTTGCCGTTCGGGCCGCGCAGCGTCGCGGTCCGGTTGGCCTTGTCGATCTCGACGATGCGCGCGCGCACCTCGACCTCGCCGGCGGCGAGGCGTGCACCGGGGGCGGCGCCCGCGGCGACGGCGACGGAGGCGCTCTGCGCGAAGGCGGCGGCGGGCAGCGCGAAGGCGCAGGCGATGAGCAGCGAGGCGGTGCGGTTCATGAGGTTCCTTCTCTCTCTTCTATTGGGCAATCGGGTGAGTCGTGCACGGCGGTGCGATGCCGCGGGGCGGCCGAGCTTACCGCCGCGCGGGCCGGTCGTCTAACCGGCCTGGGCCACGCCGGGTGCCGGGCGGGTCACCGCACGCAGGCGAAGCTCGACGCCAGCGCCGGATCACCGCCCTGGTGGCGCGGCCACTCCGGCCAGCGGCACAGCGGGCGGCTGCGGATCGGCGCGAACGGCGGTGTCGTCGCCTGCTCGACCAGCGTCAGCGGCCCCGGCGCGCGTCCGCGCTCGACCCAGTCGACGAGCGCGCCGAACAGGTCCGCGTTGGCGGGCGCACCGCTGCCGACATGGTCGACGCCGGGCGCGGTGTAGAGCCTGAGGAAGCTCTCGACCCGCTCGCGGCCCAGCGTCGCGACCACCGCGTCCACGTAGCCGATGCCCGCGTACGGACTCTGCGCGTAGTCGGCCATGTTCTCGAGGACGATCAGCCGGCCGCCGCGTGCGTGGAACGCCGACAGGTCGGGGTTCGTCGAGTCCATCAGCGCCGAGACCTCGCGGATGCGTGCCGCGTGGTCCTGCGCGCGATACGCCCGCAGGTCGAGCTGCGGGTCGCGCGCATAGAAGTACTGGATCGCGCCCGCGCCGTAGAACCAGCCGATGCCGTTCGAGGGCTGCGGCGGCATCGCGGGTGCGCTCGCGCCGGTCCACCAGGCCATCCATCCGCCGGTGGGGCCGGCCGCGGGCAGGCCCTCGCCGCTGGGGCCGCGTCCCGGGTACGCGCCCGCGCCGTGCGCCAGCGGCACCGGCATCACGAGCGGCGAGCCGAGCGTGCGGACCGCCTCGACCTGGCGCGGCGTCAGGCAGTCGGGCGCGGGCGTCGCGCCGCAGGCGAGCGTGCCGACGTCGAAGCGGCGCCTGCAGCCGACCGGGTCGGAGACGATGCCGTCGGCCAGGCCGTCGGCCGCGTCGCAGGCCGCGAGCACCGCCTCGTGCACGCGTCGCACGCGCGGCGCGTCCATCCAGCCGCCCTCGGTCAGCGCCAGGCCGTCGCGCAGGCCGACGTGCTGCAGCGCGGTCCAGTGGATGACCGGCACGCGGCTCAGGATGCCGTCGAAGTCGGCCGGATAGCGCTGCGCCATCGTCAGCCCTTCGCGCCCGCCCTCCGAGCTGCCGACGAAGTACAGCTTCTGCGGGCCGCGGCCGTAGGCGCGGGTCATCAGCGCCACCGACACGTCGCGCACCTTCTTGTACGAGGCGTGCGCGAAGTTCACCAGCGCCTCGTCGTTCAGCGCGAAGGCCTGCGGCGGCACGCCGGGCTTGGTCTCGTGGCCCGAGTCGGTGCCGACGGTGGCGTAGCCTTGGGCCAGCGGCGCGGGCCCCTCGTACGGTGCCCCCGGCACCAGCGCGAGCCCGCTGATCAGCACGCCGTTGAAGCCGCCGCCGCCGTACTGCACCGAGCGGCCGTTCCAGCGCACCGGCAGGTTCAGCTGGAAGCGGATGTCGGGGGCGGCCGGATCGAGCGGCGCGATGCGTCCGAGCAGCCGGCAGTGGTCGGGCACCGCGGGCACGACGCGCGCGGCCGGCGTCGGCGCGCGCTCCAGGACCGCGAGCGGCGCGGCCGCGACGAAGCTCGCCGTCTCGACGCGGGCCGCGCCGCTCGGCAGGCCGATCGCAGCGGCCGGCACCGTGGCGCCCGCGAGCGTCGCGCAGCCGGTGGCCGGGTCGGCGCCGGCGAGCGTGCCGGGGGTGGCGCAGGCCGCGAGCGCGGCGAGCGCGAGGAGCGTGCCCGCGAGGGCGGTGCGTCGGGGGTGCATCGTGGGGTCTCCTTGGGGGCTCAGGTCCGCTCGCATGGCCGGGGGCCGGCCCGGACCCGGGTCGGCGCCGGCAGCACCGGCGCGCCCAGGCCCGCGCTCATGAACTCGACGAGCCCGCGCACCATCGCCCGGTAGCCCCTGCGGTTCGTGTCGTCGACCGGCCCGTGCCGGTCCACCCAGCGCGCCAGGGCGTACACGGTCTCGTGGTGCACGATGGCGACCCGCGCGTCGAAGCTCGCCTGCGGCAGCGCGGGCAGCAGACGGCGCGCCATCGCGCGGGCGCGCTCGATGCCGCTGCGCAGCGACGGGTCGGTGGTCTCGAGCAGCCGCATGTCGGTGTCGAACAGCGCCTGCGCCAGCACCCGCAGGTAGTCCGGGCCCCAGGGCGTGCCGCGCACCACCTCGGCCAGCGTCTCGACCGCCGCGCCGACGATCGCGTGCAGCGCGCTGTCGCGCCCCGCGGCCTCGATCGCGTCGAGCCGCCGATGGCGGATCGCGTCGATGGTGCGCATCCTGCGCTCGACCACGGCGCGGATGAGGCCCTCGCGCGAGCCGAAGTGGTAATGGGCCGCCGACAGGTTGCCCTGGCCGGCGTCGA
>JAIYAG010000176.1 GCA_027489195.1 Burkholderiales bacterium
GATCTTGACCGACACCGCGGCCGGAACCGGCGGCGGAGCCGCCTGCCGACCGGCATCGCACCACAGGCCGAGGCCGTCGACCTTCGCGTCGGCCTGGTTGCGGGCCCGTCCGTACAGGCCATGGGCGGGCACGTCCTGGCCGCAGGTCATCCGCGGCTGGGCCGGTCCGGCGGCGGCGGCGGCCGGGGTGGTGGTGGTGTTGCCGAGGACGGCGAGCGCCGTCGTGGTGCCGGCCGTGCGGCCGTCGGCGCTCAGCGGGCGGCAGCGCGGCGTGATCGACGACACGTAGACCGACAGCGTGCTGTCGAAGCCGACGACGGCGGAGTTCGCCGGGCACAGCGACGGCGCCAGCTCCGTGCCGGCGGGCGCCGTGACGGTCCCGACGCCCTTGCCCAGCGCCGCGGGCGTACCCGACCAGCGACCGTCGGCGGTGACCGCGACGCACATCGGCTCGACGCGCCCGATGACGCGCCTGGAGGGCGCATCGATCACGGTCGTGGCCTTCACGCCGGCCATCACCTGCCCGGCCGGACACTTGGCGTCGAGCACGTTCTCGCCGTTGATCGCCGTCTGCGCGATGCCGCCCGACATCGGCGTCCAGCCGGCCAGCAGGACCGGCGCGGCATCGGGCTCGATGCGCACCGTCGTCGCGAGCGACGGCGTGCCGCGGTCGTCGAGCGCGAAGAGCATGTAGTAGCCGGGCGTCATCTCGGTGGAGGCGCGCGGCAGGGTGGCGTTCAGGCGGATCCGGTCGGACAGCGTGGTGGTGGTGAACGGCAGGTCGAAGAAGCGGCCCTCGAAGTTGGTCGTGTGCGTGACCGAGCCGTGCTTGATCATCGTCAGCTTGGAGACCGTGCGCTTGGACTCGACGTCGACGGTCATCGCCGCACCGACCGAGGCGACCTGCGGGGCGGCGAGCAGCCGCGGACGCACAGCCCAGCCGCCGGCCGGATCGAACAGGTACGGCGGGTAGAAGATCTCGGCGTTGGTGTTGGTCAGCGGACCGGGCGCACCGCCGCCGCCGACCAGCACCGTGCCGTCGGGCAGGAGCATGGCGATCGAGTGGTACAGGCGCGGCACGGCGCCGGCCGACAGCCGCGTGAACGCGCCGGTGGCCGGGTCCCACAGGTCGGGCTCGAGCACGACGTCGGTGAGCGTGTTCTCGATCCGGCTGCCGCCGGTCATCAGCACCTTCCCGTCGGGCAGGACGGTCAGGAACGCATGCTGGCGGTACTGCGTCAGCGTGCCCGTCTGCGTGACGGTGGGCAGCGGCCCGTTGAAGTCCACCACCGCCGCGTACAGGCTGTCGCCGCCCGCGGTCAGCACGCGGCCGGGCCGGTAGAGCGCGGTCGCCGCGGTGAAGTTGCCCGCGAGGTCGACGTCGGTCTCGACGCCGTTCTGGTCGCGGACCTTGCCGAGCGGCAGCAGGCCGGCCGGGGACAGGCGCCCGGCACCGGCGGGATCGACGAAGAACATCCGCCTTTCCGCGTCCAGCCCGAAGACCCGGCCGTCGCGCGCGAAGAAGTTGCGCGGGTACCAGTAGTTCAGCTGCTCCGGCGGGTAGATCGCGCCCGACAGCTGGCGGATCGAACCGTCCACGCCACGCACCTCGGGCAGCGCATCGTAGGCGTCGAAGCCGTCGCCGCCCGCACGCCCGCCGAGGATCATGATCTCGCCCGTGGGCGTCATCGTCGGCGAGCCGTACCAGCGCGGCTGCGACATCTCCGGACCGCGCACGAGGGTGTTGCCCTTCGGGTCGAAGATGTTCGTGTTCGTCGAGCCGGTGTTGACCGTGGCACCCTGGACGTAGTTGTCGCCACCGGACAGGAACATCCGGCCGTCGTCCTCGGCGCGCGGCAACACCATCTGCGCGCTGCAGAAGAGGTCCGTGCCCGTCTGGTTCGGCAGCAGCAGGTGGGCGCGATCGAGGTCGAGTCCGGCCTTGGGGTCCCAGACGTCGTACCAGAACATGCCGGTCTGGATGCCTTCCTTGCCCTTGGCGGTGCCCCGGTTGTCGTTGGTGCCGTAGGACATCACGCGGCCGTCGGCGAGCAATGCCGCGTGCAGCGGGATCAGGTTCCACGGCGCCACCGGCGACCAGGCGCCGTACAGGTGCGCGTCGGCCGGCGGCGTGCCTTCGCCGAGGCCGGGCACGGTGGCGCGCGGCTGCAGGCCCACCGCCTTCGAGCAGGTGCCGGGGGTGGTCGAGGGCGCTGGCGTCGACTGGGTGACCCCGGCGAGCGCGGTCGGCGCCGACTCCGTCGCGCCGCCGCCGCCGCCGCAGGCCTGCAGCACGATCGCCAGCGCACCGACGACCGATGCGACGCGCAGCACGCGCGTGCCGGCGTCCGACGATTGGGCGAAAGGCGACTCTGTGCTGCGCATGGCGTGTTGCGACCCGAAGTGCGAATGGAGGGGTGAGGCGAAGCTTGCAATGTCCGTGCCATCGCGGCGAGGACATCGTTCACGCAGGAGATTCCGGACAGGTCGCCGGAACCCACGTCGGACGGCGTCGTCGAGTGTAAAGAAAAACCACGCGATCCTCGCATGCGCGGCATGATCTGGATCAAGGGCCGGCCGGGGATCGGCCGTGCATGCGGCGTGCTCCCGCACAGCCCTCCGAAGGGCCCTGTAAGAAGCCTCGACACCCCCTTGCGGGCGGCCCACCCGGGCCGGTCGGTAGAATCCGGGCGACCATGCCCACCGAATACCTGAAGCGGATCCTGACCGCCCGCGTCTACGACGTCGCGCAGGAGACGCCGCTCGAGCCCGCACCGTGCCTGTCGCGCCGCGTCGGCAACACCGTGCTGCTCAAGCGCGAGGACCTGCAGCCGGTCTTCTCGTTCAAGCTGCGCGGCGCCTACAACAAGATGGTCCGGCTGACGGCCGAGCAGCTCGCGCGCGGCGTGATCGCGGCGTCCGCGGGCAATCATGCGCAGGGGGTCGCGCTGTCCGCGCAGCGCCTCGGATGCCGCGCGGTGATCGTGATGCCGGTGACCACGCCGCAGGTCAAGATCGACGCCGTGCGCTCGCGCGGCGCCGAGGTGGTGCTGCACGGCGACTCGTACAGCGACGCGTTCGCGCACGCGACCGGGCTGCAGGCCCGCGACGGCCTGACCTTCGTGCATCCGTTCGACGACCCCGACGTGATCGCCGGCCAGGGCACGGTGGCGATGGAGATCCTGCGCCAGCACCAGGGCCCCATCGACGCGATCTTCGTGGCGATCGGCGGCGGCGGGCTGGCCGCGGGCATCGCCACCTACGTGAAGCAGCTGCGTCCCGAGGTGAAGGTGATCGGCGTGCAGACCACC
>JAIYAG010000304.1 GCA_027489195.1 Burkholderiales bacterium
CCCCGCGCCGCCCCCGATCGTCTCGGACTTCAAGTGGACGCTGCCGGCGGGCTGGGCCGAGCCCCCCGTGCCCGCCGACAACCCGATGTCGCTCGCCAAGGTCGAGCTCGGCCGGCACCTGTTCTTCGACGTGCGCCTGTCCGGCAACGAGCAGTTCTCCTGCTCGACCTGCCATCAGCGGATCTCCGGCTTCGGCGACTCGCGCGTGACGCCCTTCGGCTCGACCGGGCAGCGGCTGGTCCGCAATTCCCAGCCGCTGGCCAACGTCGCCTGGTTCGACCTGCTGACCTGGTCCGATCCGACGGCGACGACGCTCGAGCAGCAGATGCTCACGCCGCTGTTCATCGAGGCTCCGAAGCCGGTCGAGATGGGCGTCGACGAAGGCAACCGCGCCGCGGTGCTCGCGCGCTTCGCGGCCGAGGCCGACTACCGCGCCCGCTTCGCAGCCTCGTTCCCCGGCGAAGCCGACCCGCTGACCTGGACGAACCTGATCCGCGCGATCGCCGCCTTCCAGCGCTCGATCGTGTCGACCGACAGCCGCTACGACCGCGCGCTACGCGGCGAGCTGACGCTGACCGACGCCGAGCAGCGGGGCCGCGACCTGTTCTTCTCGAGCCGGGCGGGCTGCAGCACCTGCCACGGCGGCAACACCTTCGCCGAGCCGAACCCGGCCGTCGTGCCGGCGGGGACGCGGCACTTCAACATCGGGCTGTACAACATCGGCGGCGTGGGGGCCTACCCGGCCGGCAACCAAGGCCTGATCGACCGCACCCGCCTGCCGGACGACATGGGGCGGTTCCGCACGCCGAGCCTGCGCAATGTCGCGGTGACGGGGCCGTACATGAACGACGGCTCGGTGGCCTCGCTGTCGACGGTGCTCGACATCAAGATGCGCGGCGGGCGGGAGTTGTTGACGGGCGCCAATGCCGGCGACGGCGCCGCCAGTCCGTTGAGGAGCCCGCTCGCCGGGCCGCTCCCCACGATCACGCCGTCCGACAAGGCCGACCTGATCGCGTTCCTGGGCACCCTGACCGACCCGACCTTCCTGAACAACCCGGCCTACGCGAACCCCTTCGCGACGCCCTGACGGGGCGCCGCGCGGCGCTCACTTCCGCATCGAGGCCAGGAAGGCGTCGATCGCGGTCCCGTGCTCGGGCGTGTGGTGCGCCAGCGCCTGGAACGCGGCCGACAGCTCGAGCAGCGAGTCGAGCCGCATGTGCTGGCCCTCGCGCATCAGGCGCTTGGCCATCCGCAGCGCCGGACCGGGGTTCGCGGCGATGCGTGCGGCGAGGGCGCGTGCCTCGTCCATCAGCCGGTCGCCGGGCACGACCTTCGACACCAGCCCGCAGGCCAGCGCATCGGCCGCATCGATGGTGTCGCCGGTGAAGGCCATCTCGGCCGCCTTCGACATGCCGACCGCACGCGGCAGCAGCCAGGCGCCGCCGTCGCCGGGGATGATGCCGAGCTTCACGAAGCTCTCGGCGAACTTCGCGCGGTCGGACGCGATGCGGATGTCGCACATGCAGGCCAGGTCGCAGCCGGCGCCGATCGCCGGGCCGTTGACCGCGGCGATGGTCGGCACGTCCAGTTCGTACAGGGCGAGCGGAATGCGCTGGATGCCGGCGCGGTAGCCCTCGCGGATCGCATACGGCGAACCCGCGGCGATCCCGGTCTTGTCCTTCATGTCCTTGACGTTGCCGCCCGCGCAGAACGCGCTGCCGGCGCCGGTCAGGATCACGCAGCGGACCTCGGGATCGCGCCCGACGCGCTGGACGGCGGCGACGACCGCATCCCATTGCGCCTGGTTCGACAGCGCGTTGCGCCGGTCGGGATCGTTGAGGGTCAGGGTGGCGACGCCACCCTCGCGGGATTCGAGAACGAAGGTGTCCATGGCCGGAATGCTCGCACGATTCGCCGGACCGCGCGTCCGCGGCGAAGCGGATCCCGGCACGCCGCATGCCGGCCGGGCCGTGGCGGCGGCACCCGCGCCGCGGGCGCCGCCTCGGTCATCCGGCCGCGCGTGCCGGCCGATCAGGGGGACCCGACCCGATCAGGGGGCGCCATAGTGGCCGCTGCGGCCGCTGCGGCCGGTGCCGCCGCTGCCGCCGCTGCCGTCGGCCGGCTTGACCTCGTCGCGGTCATGCTTGACCGCGTCCTTCACGGCGCCGACGACCTTCTGCGCCTTGCCCTCGACCTGCTTGGCCGCGCCCTTCGCGGCCATCGCCGGGTCGTCCATGGCCTGCCCCGCCCTGCGCTGGATCTTTCCCGCCAGATCCTTGGCCGCACCCACCACCTTGTCTCGGTTCATGTCGCTCTCCGGTGTGCGGGAACGTTCCCGCGTCACGGGAGCAAGGCAAGCGCCGGACCCGCCTGCGCCCGCTCAGCGGTGCCGTCCCAGCACGTGGGGCGCGAGCGCATCGGCCCAGACGCGGTAGGCGCCCGGGCCGGGATGGAAGCCGTCGGTGGCGACCAGCGAGGGATCGGTCATCACCGGCATGGGCACATGGGTGGCGAGCGGGCGCACCCCGCCCGGCCGCGCGGCGCACCAGCGGCCGAGCGCCGCGTCGAGCGCGCGCGCATGCAGGCCCATCACGCCGCGCAGCGGCTGCGGCAGCGCCGGGAAGCGGTGCATCGGCGGCAGGCCCGACCACAGCACGCGGCGCACGCGATGGCGCGCGTGCAGCCGGGCGTGCAGCCGCTCGACGTCGCCGAGCCAGCGCGGCACGAGGCGCAGCGCAGTGACGTCGTTGACGCCGAGCGCGACCACCGCCACGTCGAACGGATCGGCCGGGGTCTCGTCGAGCAGCGCGAGCGCCTCGCGCGTCGTGATGCCGGAGCGGGCCACCAGCCGCCAGTCGAGCGGCCGCACGAGCGAGGCGCCGAGCAGGACGGTGAGCCGGCCCGACAGCGCGTCGGACTGCAAGGTGGCGCCGACGCCCGCGGCCGAGGAGTCGCCGACGATCAGCAGCCGCAGCGGCCGGCCGATGCGGTCGGCACCGACCCGACCCTCGCGCGCGCCCTCGGCCTCCGGCAGCTTCGGCGTGTCGCGCCGGACGCGCCGACCCTGCCACACCAGCAGCGGCG
>JAIYAG010000138.1 GCA_027489195.1 Burkholderiales bacterium
CAGGCGGCTGATGCCGCCGTGCAGCACGAGCCGGTCGGCGCCGAGCTCCCAGCGCACCTTTCCGCTTGCGTAGTACGCCGCGGCGGACTCGTGGTCGACCCACCTCACCGGCGTGCCGGCGACGTCGAGAACGAGGATGTCATGCATCGGGCGCATCCGTTCCGTGAAAGTACCGGAACACCGATCATACCGGCGCCGTGCGCCGCACGCGTGACGAAACCATGGCGGCGCGGCGGTAGCATCGCGGGATGGACCTCCCCCGCCTGCTGCTGATCGCGACCGGCGGCACCATCGCCGGTGCCGCGCCCTCCGCCGACCGCACCCAGGGCTACCGGCCCGGCGCGGTCCCCGTGTCCGCCCTGGTCGACGCCGTGCCGGCGCTGCGCGGGCTCGCCCGCATCGAGGCCGAGCAGCCGTTCGCAATCGGCAGCCAGCACATGACCGGCGCGCATCATCTCGCGCTCGTCGCCCGGATCCGCGCGGCGCAGGCCGATCCCGGCCTGGCCGGCATCGTCGTGACCCACGGCACCGACACCCTCGAGGAGAGTGCGCTGCTGCTCGACCTCGCCTGCCCGCGCGGCGTGCCGGTGGTGCTGACCGGCGCGATGCGGCCGGCGACCGCGATCGGCGCGGACGGCCCGATGAACCTGTACGCGGCGGCCGCGGTCGCGGTCGACCCCGCCGCCCGCGGGGCCGGCGCGCTGGTGCTGATGAACGACCAGGTCTTCGGACCGGACCGGGCGGCCAAGGTCCACACCTCGCGCACCGACGCCTTCGTCGCGCGCGACGGCGCGGCGCTCGCCTCGATCCTCGACGGGCGCCCGCACTGGCACCTCCCCGCAGCCGAGGCGGCCACCCGCCGCCCGTCGCTGCTCGATCGGCTGACGACGCTGCCCACCACGCTGCCGCGCGTCGACATCGTCGCGCAGCACGTCGATGCGGACCCGGCGATCGTCCCCTTCCTGCTGTCGCGCGGCGCGCGCGGGCTGGTGCTGGCCGGCACCGGCCACGGCACCGTGTCCGACCCGATGCGCGACGCGCTGTCCGCGGCCGCGGCCACTGGCTGCCTGGTGATCCGCGCGAGCCGCGTGGCGAACGGACCGGTGACCCGCAACGCGGGCGTCGACGACGATGCCGGCGGGTTCGTCGCGGCGGGCTGGCTGTCGCCGCACAAGGCACGGCTGGTGGCCTCGCTGGCCTTGGACGCGGGGCTGGGCCGCGATGCGGTGCAGGCGCTGGTGGACGGGTTCTAGGCGGGGCTCGGCGGCATCGCGGCCTCGGCACGCCGGATCACGGCCTCGAGGCCCTCGATCGCCGTCGACAGCGTGCGCAGGTCCTCGCGACCGACGAGCTGCGGATCCTCCTGCACCAGGAACTGGCGCAGTCCGGTCTCGACTCGGCCGCGCAGGTCGTCGGCCTGGCGCACGCCTTCGCGGGCGGTCTCGCCCATGCGGTGGGCAACGCGGTCGCCGAAGACCTTGCTCAGGTCCTCCTCGACGTCCCAGCGCAGGTGCTGGGCGATCTCGCCGACGGCCGCGGCGACCATCACGTCGCCGTCGACCTTCAGGTGACCGGTCAGGCCACGCGGGCCGTCCCGGAGCATTCCGAACAGCGCGTCGATCGACGGGGTCAGCGACAGCGTCACCGTCGGGGCCGCCACATCGGCGACCTCGAGCATGCCTTCGTCGGCGATCCGCGCATCCGCGCTGACCGGACCGAGCGGCGTGGCGACGACGATCCGGACGGTGCGTCCCGCATGGGCGCGCAGGCGGTCGCGCGCCCAGGCCTGCTGCCGCAGCACGTGATTCAGCGCGGACAGCGCCGTCTGTGCCAGCGGCAGCGGGACCCCGGCCATCGGGCTCAGGCGCGGGTGAGCTGCTGGATGCCGGCGAGGACCCAGCCGCCGTTGCCGGCCGCGGGACGCTCGAAGTTCCAGACCTCGTCGAAGGCCTCGGGCGCGGCGTTCGGCTGCTCGCGCAGCGTGCCCGAGAAGCGCACGCTCGCCAGGTGCTCGCTCGCGCCGCTCTCGACGCCGAGCAGGCGCGCATCGAGCGTGATCACGTCGGTCTGGTTGGGCGCGCCGTTGCGCTCGTCGATCTCGAGCTTGAGCTCGGCGAACATCTCGGGGCTGGTGAACTCGCGCAGGTCGGCGGTGTCGCCGGCGTCGAAGGCGGCCTGCAGGCGCACGAAGTAGACCTTCGCGTTGCGCACGAAGCCTTCGGCATCGAAGCCCTCGGGGACGGCCCCGGACACCACCGGCTGAGCGGCCGCGCGGACGGTGTCCATCGGCTGCTCGCGGCTGGCCGCCGACGCGGGCGCCGGCTGGTAGTTGGGCACCGAGGCTTCCTGGCCGAGGCCGGTGTACGCGTACGGCGTGGCGCCGGCGAAGGCCGGGCGCTGCTGCGACGCGGCGCGGCGGGACATGATCAGGCGCACGACGACCAGCGCGGCCACGGCGAGCAGCGCGATCATCATGAACGAGGCCAGCTCGTCGCCGAAGCCGAGGTGGCTGGCCAGCGCGGCCAGGCCCAGACCCGCCGCCAGGCCGGCCAGCGGCGCGAGCCAGCGCTTGCCGCCGGTCGCGGCGGCTGCAGCGGCGGGAGCGGCCGCCGGACGGGCCGCGGCGGCTGCCGACGGCGCCGCGGGCGCGGACGGGGTCGCGGTCGGGCCGGCAGGCGATGCCCCGGCCGGCGAGGACGGCGTCGCGTCGCGCTGCATCACCCCGTTGGGGGCCTGCTTGCCGACGCTCTTGCCGCTGGCCATGCGCTTGGCCTCGGCGTCGGCAAGGCCGATCGTCGTGGCAGCGAAGATGGCGATCAGCGCGATCCAGAGAGTCTTCATCAATCTGCTCCTCGAAGCGGTGTTCGTGCTCGGCGAGGCCCATGCCCCGCCGGGTGACTGCGTGTCCGTCGCAGCGTAGCGCCGGACCTTGCCGATCACGAGAATCTCACACCTTCGTGTAGGGCCACAACACCGAGTGTCAGGTTGTGCCAGCGCACCCGTCCGAAACCGGCGGCTTCCATCAGCGCGCCCAGGCTCGGCTGGTCGGGATGCATCCGGATCGACTCGGCCAGGTACCGGTAGCTGTCGGCGTCGCCGGCCACCAGCCGGCCGAGCTGGGGCAGGACACCGAACGAATAGGCGTCGTAGGCCGGCGCGAGGGGCTTCCAGACCTTGGAGAACTCCAGCACCAGCAGCTTGCCGCCCGGGGCGAGCACGCGGTACATCTCGCGCAGCGCGGCCTCCTTGCGGGTCATGTTGCGCAGCCCGAAGGCCACCGTGACCCGGTCGAAGCGGCCGTCGGGGAAAGGCAGCGCCTCGGCGTCGCACTGCGCCACCGGCAGCACCAGGCCCTCGTCGAGGAGGCGGTCCCGGCCCACGCCGAGCATCGAGCCGTTGATGTCGGTCAGCCAGACCTCGCCCTCGGGGCCGACGCGCTGGGCGAAGGCCCGGGCGAGGTCGCCGGTGCCGCCGGCGATGTCGAGCACCTTCATGCCCGGGCGCAGCGCCGCATGCCGCACCGTGAACGCCTTCCAGGCGCGGTGCAGGCCGGCGGACATCAGGTCGTTCATGACGTCGTAGCGGCTGGCGACCGAGTCGAAGACCTCGGCCACCTTCTCGGCCTTCTGGCCGGTCGGAACGGTGCGGAAGCCGAAATGGGTCGCGTCCGGGTCGGCACCACCCGCGCCCGCGCCGATGCCCGCGCCGGTGTCCCCGGCCGGCGGCGGACCGTCCTGGCGGGCGCTCACGAGCGGGGCCGCGACATCGAGACCGCGGTGATCGGGGTGTCCGGGGCCGCGGGGGCCGCGGCGGGGGCCGACCCGTCGGCATCGCGGCTCGCACCGGCGGCCTGCAGGCGCCCGAGGTACTCCTCCCAGAGCCGGTCCTGGTTCGTGCCGAGCCAGTGGAGGTAGTCCCAGGAGAAGATGCCGGTGGAATGTCCGTCCGAGAAGTGCGGCTGGATCGCGTAGTGGCCGACCGGCTCGACGCCCGCGATGCCGACCTCGCGCTTGCCGACCTGCAGCACCTCCTGCCCGGGACCGTGGCCGCGCACCTCGGCCGACGGCGAATGCACCCGCAGCAGCTCGAACGGGAGCCGGAACGCGGCGCCGTCGGAGAAGGCGATCTCGAGCGCGCGAGACTGGGTGTGGACGACGATCCGGGTCGGCGTCGGGGTGCTCTTGTCGAGGCCGGCCATCGTGTGGGGTACAGGGGGGTCTGACGAGCCGCGATGGTATCGCGAATCGGAGGCGCTCCTGCCGCGTCAGCCGAGCCGCTCGACCTCGACGCGATCGTGGTCGAGGCCGCGCTCGATCAGCTTGACCAGGCGCAGCACGCGCTCGCCCGAGACGTCCCGCACCGTGACCTCGGTCGCGCCCTCGAAGCGGTCGCGGCGCAGCACGAGCGCGGCGGGCGCCGGCCCGCTGGCCGCCGGGAACCACCAGGCATCCTCGCTGCCGCTGGTCGCGGCGAACCGCACGCGGACCGGCACCGGCGCGCCCGGCCAGAACTCGACGCCGACATCGTGGCCGAACGGCTCGCGGCTGTCGGCCGAGCCGGTCTGCGTGAGCGTCACCACCGTGCCGACGAGCAGGCGCGACGGGCCCGATCCGGGGCGACGGCGACCGGCGAGCGTGCCGCGCGGCGCGGCGCGCACCGGCATCACCGCCACCAGCTGGCCCAGCCGCAGCCGCGGCCCCTCGGAGGCGCGTGCGAACACCGCCCGGCGCGCGTCCTGCCCGCGCCAGGCCACCGGTTCGCCGATGCGCTCCATCAGCGCGAGGATCTCGGTGTCGCGAAGCGCGGTGACGGCGGCGGCATCGGCAGCGGCAGCAGCAGCGGCCGTCCGCGCCGCCTCGTCCGGCGACCCGCGGGAGCGATCCGACTCGGTCCCGAACTCGAACGCCCCGGCGCCGCCGGAGCGGCCGTAGACATAGGGCGAGCGGCCGTCCGCGGTCGCGGCCAGCGTCTCGACCGGCACGGTGTCGTCCACCAGCGTCGGCGAATCGTCGGGCTGCAGCGCGCGCGGCAGACCGACCGCGAGCAGCGCCCGCGAGAGCGGCGGGCGCACCAGCGGCGTGGGCACGTGAAGCGGACCCCAGACCGCGGCGAGCTGCGCGAGCAGCCCATCGACCGCCGCGGGCGCGAGCCGCGTGCGCAGCCCGATCGACGCCGGCGAGGCGCCCTGCGCCAGGCGTTCGCGCAAGCGCAGGATCAGCGCGTGCGCCTCGCGCGTGTCGAGGCGGACCGTGTGGTGGACCGACAGCATGAGCGCGGGACCGTCGGCGCTCGCATGCGGCAGCCCGTCGACGTCGATCCAGGCGCCGGTGCGCTCCGCCGAGTGGCGAGCGACCCGGAACGCGTGCTCGAGCGCGATGCCCGACAGGCCGAGCGGCTCGAGCAGGCGCAGCATCAGGGGGGTGACGAAGGCGGTCCGCGGCGGACCGCAGCGCCCGCCCACCGGAACGCAGGGCTCCGGGAAGGACGCATCGAGCGCGCCGGCCGACCACAGCGGGAAGGCCAGTCGGCACAGGTCGTCCCAGTCGTCACGGTGCAGCGCGATGCGCAGCCGCCCCGCGCTCACCAGCAGCCGCGACTGCGCGTCGAGCGCGCGCGCGAGCGCGAGGAGCGCTCGGGTCGACGGGGGCGCGCCCGGGCCGTCGGCGGCCGCGGTGCGCAGGTCGGCGTACGTGCGCTTGTAGGCGTCGCGCACCGCGCGCAGCGCCAGGCCCATCCGGTGGAAGGTGGCGCTCTCGTCGGCGGTGAGCGGGATCGGGCGATTGCGCAGCGCCTCGACCTGCGGCTCGATCGCCGCGACCCAGTCCGCGCGCAGCGTCTCGAGCACGGCCAGCCGGGTGTCCGGCGAACCGGCACGGCGCTCCAGGGTGTCGGCGAATCGGGCGAGCCGCATCAGCCCGGTCGCGGCGTCCTCGCGCAAGGCCGCCGCGAGCCGCGGAACCTCGGCGGATCGCGGTGTACGAACCCTGCGCAGTGCGTCGACGACTCCCATGGACCGCATCGTGAGGCGCTCGAGGGCCCCGCGCGCGGTCATTGGTCACGCATGCGACGGCCGACGATCGGCCGACGGACGGACTTGTCAGACGGACAGCACGCGGCTCGGATCGAAGCGGGGGTTCTCGAAGCCGCCGGCGCGCATCGGATAGCCGCGCGGATTGCAGACCACGCGGCAGCCGCCGGCCAGGTAGTCGTGCGAGCTGTGGGTGTGGCCGTGCACCCAGAGATCGGCCGCGGGCAGCAGCGCGTCGAGGTCGCTGGCGAAGGCCGGGTTCGAGGGCGCCGCGACGAACTCCGGCGAGACCGAATGCCAGCTCGGGAGGTGGTGGGTCACGACCACCCGTCGCCCGGCCGGAGGCCGGGCGAGCGTGTCGCGCAGCCAGTCGCGCGAGCGCTCGTGCAGTGCCACCGAATCCTCGGGCGTGAAGCGGCGGGTGCCGGTCGCCGATGAGGGGTCGCCGACGTCGATCTTGTGATAGTCCAACATCACGCGGCGGGCCCCGGCCATCGCATCCGACGTGGCCATCCTCACCGGGCGCCCGGGGCGGTCGTGCAGGCGGTAGTCGGTCCACACGGTGCAGCCGACGAACTCGACGCCGTCGATCCGCACGACATCCTCCTCGAGCAGGTGGATGTCGAGCCGGCGCGCGGTCTCGCGCATCGCGTCCATCGCGGACTCGCGCACCGTGTCGAAGAACTCGTGGTTGCCGGCGACCTGCACGATCGGGTGGCGGGGGAAGCTGCGGCGCGCCCAGCGCAGCGCGAGCGTGGCCTGGCCGATGTCCCCGGCGAGCACCACCAGGTCGTACGCGTCGGGCGGCGCGGGCGGCTCGAAGGCCGCCCACTCGACGTGCAGGTCCGAGAGCACCAGCAGCCGCATCGGCGCGTCCTCCGCGTTCAGAACTTGGTGTAGCCGCCGTCGATCACGAACTGCTCGCCGGTGTGGTACGCCGACGCGTCGCTCGCGAGGTAGACCGCGATGCCGCCGAAGTCGTCGATCTCGCCCCAGCGGCGGGCGGGGATGCGGGGCATCACCGCGTCGGCGAACTTCGGGTTGTTGACCGAGCGCTCGGTCATGTCGGTGACGATCCAGCCGGGCAGGATCGAGTTGACGCGGATCCGGTGCCGGGCGAGCTCGACCGACAGCGCGCGCACGAAC
>JAIYAG010000019.1 GCA_027489195.1 Burkholderiales bacterium
GCGATGCCCGGATTGCCCTGCACGCCGATCAGCCGCGGCGTGTTCAGCGTGCGCGCGGCCACCCGGCCGCCGCGTCCCTTGAGCCAGGTCTCGACGACGTCCCAGATCGGCTTCGTGCCCGGGGCGTTGCGCGCTTCCTCGGCGACCGGCGCCCAGCCGGCGACCGTGTAGCGCCTGTCCGCCTCGATCGGGCGGCCGCCGAGGCGCATGTCGGTGATCCGCGAGCCCATCCGGCGGGCCGGCGCGATCGTGTACTGCAGGCCGCCGACCCGCACCATGTCGCCGCCCTGCTGGTAGTACGGATCGGGGTTGAAGAGGTTGTCGGCGACGTCCTCGAGCACGGTCTTGATGGTCTCGCCGGTCATCTCGGTGAGCGTCGCGTACGGATAGGTGATCGCGACCTGGTCCATCAGCGCCTCGCGCGTGATCGCCTCGCCCGGCAGCAGCGTCGAGCCCCACCGGAAGCCGGGCGAAAAGGCGATCTGCGCGCCCTGCACGTCGCGCATCGCATCGAGGATCAGCTGGTCCCAGCTGCCGTTGAAGTTGCCGCGCCGATACAGCAGGCCGTCGGTGGTGGCGAGCGTCTCGCCGAGCCGGGCCTCGAAGGGTGCGCGGACCCGCGCGATCAGCGCGGCCATCGCCGGGTCGGGCGCGAGCTGGTTCGAGAACACCGGCAGCAGCCGGTAGCGCACGTCGGCGAGCCGCCCGCCGCGCACGTCGAAGTCCATCACCCCGAGGTACTTGCCGTGGCTGCCGGCGTTGGTCACCAGCGTGCGCCCGCCGGCGTTGGCCACCGGGATGGCGACCGGCACGCCGTCGTGGGTGTGGCCGCCCAGGATCGCGTCGATGCCCCGCACGCGCGAGGCCATCTTGAGGTCGACGTCCATGCCGTTGTGCGACAGCAGGACCACGAGCTGCGCCCCGTCGGCGCGCGCCGCGTCGACGGTCTTCTGCATCGCCTCCTCCTGGATGCCGAAGGTCCAGTCGGCCACCAGGTAGCGCGGATTGGCGATCGGCGTGTACGGGAAGGCCTGACCGATGATCGCGACCGGCACCCCGTTGATGCGGCGGATCACGTACGGCTCGAAGACCGGGTCGTCGAAGTCGGCGGTCCTGACGTTCTGGGCGACGAAGTCGATGCGGCCCTTGAAGTCGTTGTCGACGATCTGCCGGACCCGCGCCATCCCGTAGGTGAACTCCCAGTGCCCGGTCATCACGTCGACGCCGAGCAGCTTCGCGGCGTCGACCATGTCCTGCGCGTTCGTCCAGAGCGCGGTGGCCGAGCCCTGCCAGGTGTCGCCGCCGTCGAGCAGCAGCGCGCCGGGGCGGCTCGCCTTGAGCGACTTCACCAGCGTGGCCAGGTGCGCGAAACCGCCGACGCGACCGTAGCGCCGCGAGGCCTGCTCGAAGTCGAGGTGCGTGAAGGCGTGCGCCTGCGGCGTGCCCGCCGGCACGCCGACCGCCTGCAGCAGCCGCTCGCCGACCAGGTGCGGCAGCCGGCCCGCCATGTCGCCCACGCCCAGGTTCACGCTCGGCTCGCGAAAGCGCACCGGCATGAGCTGCGCGTGGCAGTCGGTCATGTGCAGCAGCGACACGTTGCCGAAGGGCGGCGGCTCGTACAGGCCGCGCTGCGCGGTCTGCGCGTCGGCCTCGGCGTGGCGGCCGAGCGCCAGGCCCGCGGCCGCGGCCATGCCGAGCAGGTGGACGAACTCCCGGCGGGACAGGTTCATGGGGCGCGGCGCGGGCGCAGGCGCGTCGCGGCTACTGGTTGACCGGTGATTTCGGGTCGAGCAGCAACGCCATCAGGTCCTTGAGCTGCGACTCGTTCAGCAGCCCGGCGTGACCGAAGCGCGGCATGTTCGAGCAGGCGTTGTAGGCCCGCGTGTTCCACAGCTTGCCCCAGGTGTACTCGACGACCGGGCGCGCCGCCGGACTCGCCGGATCGGTGACGCCGCGCAGCTTGCCGTACTGGTTCAGGCTCGGGCCAATGGTGCCGTGCGAGATCTCGGCGCCGGAGATCCGGTGGCAGTTGTAGCAGTTGCCGCCGTTGCCCTCGGGTGCGGCGGACGCATCGGACCAGGTCATGCCGCGGCCGCTCTGCGCGAGCGCCTCGCCGCGCTTCCAGTCGCCGAGGTAGCGGCCGTCGGACGGCGCCTTGACCGTCTTCAGGTTCGCCTCCTCGATGCGCTTGGCGGTCGCCTCGGGCAGCGATCCGCCCTCGGCCTTCGAGCAGGCTTCGTTGGCCTCGTCCTGCTCCAGCCGGTCCACCTTGGCGATGCCCTGGTCGCGGAACGAGGCCTTCATCATCGCGGCCATCCGGGCGTCGAGCTCGGCCTGCGTCGGCATCGGGGCGCAGCCGGCGAGCAGCGCGCCGGTCGCGGCGACGGTGGCGAGCACGGCCAGCGAGCGTCGTTCGAGTCGTGTCATGGTCGTGTCCTGTCAGCGCTTGATCGACGGCGCGATCGAGGCGGCGCCCTTCGCGTTCACGCCCATGTACACGCCGAGCGCGACCGTCACGTCCGAGGCGTAGCCGGGGAACGGGAAGCGCTGCTGGCGGTAGCAGTCGTTGAGCCGGCGCTGCATGCCCCAGAGCTCGCCGCTGGAGACGCGGTAGGCCGGCCACGCGGCGAAGCCCACGCCGTCGCCCGGGTTCTTCGTGAGCATCGGCAGGTCCTGCATGCGGATGCGCTGCCCCTCCTCGCCGTGGCAGGAGGCGCAGGCGAAGTCGTGCGAGCCGGCGCGATAGAAGAAGACGCGACGCCCGAGCTCGTACATCGCCCGCTCTTCCGGATGCGACTGCGGCAGCGCGAAGCGCAGCCCGCGCGACTCGGACGCGATCCAGGCGACGAGGCCTTCCAGGTTGCGCTGCTCGTCCCGGCCGAACGGCGTGGCCGCGATCTCGGCCGCCTTCAGGCCCTGCAGCGTCTCCATGCAGGTGAGCAGCCGCGACTCGAGGTCCTGCACGCGGCCGGTGTCGGCGAACCAGCGCGGCAGCGCGACGAAGGCGCCCTTGACCACGCCCGGCCCCTGTCCGAGGTCGCAGCGCTCGAGCGTCGCGTTCCTCGGCCCGCGGGCGGTCTTCCAGAGCGCCTCGCCGCGCGCCTCGAAGAGCTCGGACGGGTTGCCGTCCTCGAGCATCTTGCGGTACTCGGCGATGCCGTCGGCCGCCGACTTGCCCTGCGCGTGGGCGGCGCCCACGGTGCCCACTGCGGCCACGGCCAGCGCCGCCGCCGCGATCATCGTTCTTCTCATCGTGTCCTCTCCCCGGTCGCCCGGCCCCGCTTCGCCCGGCACCCCCCGGCACCCCAGATCGCCCGTCCGCTCGGGACGGGGCCGGCCTTCAGGCGACCGTCGCCTCGTCGGTGCGCTTGTCGCCCCGGTTGTCGACCCAGGTCACGCCGATCTTGTCGCCGGCCTTCGCGCCCTTGACCACGAACTGCAGGAACGGGTTCTTGGAGACCGCCGGGCCCCATTGCGCCGTCATCACGGTCTTGCCGTTGAGCTGGGCGCTGACCTCCTGGATGAACCAGGCCGGGACGATCTTGCCGGACGCGTCCTTGCGCTGACCGGTCTCCATCTCGTGGCTCATCAGGACTCGGACCGTGGTCTTGTCACCCGCCGCCTGGGCGCGGATGCGCATCGGATCTGCCATGTCGCTCTCCTCGTTTCGTTGGGGTCAGCCGCCGCAGCCGCCGAGCGTGACCTTGACTTCCTTCTTCGCGAAGAGCGCCCGGCCGTCGCCGGTGATCGCCACCGCGAAGACATCGGAGGACTGGCCCATCTTCACGCGCGTGCTGAAGTTGGACTCGACCGCATCGCTCACGTCGAAGGACGCCGCCAGCGTGTTCGGGTTCTTCTCGACGAGGATCAGCAGCGTGCGCACGCCGGCTGCAGTGGTCGCGACCGCGATCGGCACGACCGCGCCGTTCTCGGCGATGTCGGGGGCGGTGAGCGTCACGTCGCGGCTCTCGGCGGGGGCGCCGGCACCGACCGCCTTCATCAGTTCGCCGACGGACTTGGCCTCGAACGCCGCCTTGTTCCACGGGCCCGCCTGCTGGGCGAACGCACGCTGGGGCAGCCAGCCGGCCGCAACGAGCGCCGCCGCCACCCGGGCGGAATCGCTCAGCATCTTCCTGCGTTGATTCACGGAGGATCTCCTTCGATCGAACCCGCCATGATACGGCAGCTCCCCGGGCGGTCCTCGGAGAAGGCCGGTCCGCCCTCGCCTGTTCTGCGCGATCCGGCCGATACGCGCATGGCACGATTCGAGCAGCCCCTGTCCGAGCCGCGCCCCCTTTGTCCATTCCCGTTCCCCTGCAGCAGATCCGTGACGCCCTGCGCGAAGACCAGGCGCTGCCCGCGCTCGGCCAGTCGGTCGCGATGGTCACCAAGATGGCCTCCGGGGAGTCCGACACCGTCGAGCAGCTCGCGCAGGCGATCCTCGCCGACGCGTCGCTGACGCACCGGCTGCTGCGCCTGGCCAACTCGCCGCTCTACCGCACGCGCGACGCGGCGCCGGTGACGACGGTCTCGCGCGCCCTCGTCCTGCTCGGATTCGACCAGATCCGTACGCTCGCGCTGTCGATGATGCTGATGGATCGGCTGGTCGAGAGCGCCCAGTCGCGCGCGGTGATGCGCGACTTCGGCCAGGCGCTCGGCGCGGCGGCGGTCGCCCGCTGCACGCTGCAGCGGCGCTGGCCGGCCTGCGCGGAGGAAGGCGCGATCGGGGCGATGTTCCGCAACGTCGGGCGCCTGATCGCGGCCATCCACGTGCCCGACGCGGTCGCGGCGGTGCGCGCCGAGGTCGGCGAGGGCTCGACGGAGATGAGCGTCGCGCGCCGGATCATCGGACGCAGCTTCGAGGAACTCGCGCTCGAGGTCGTGGGCGGCTGGGGCCTGCCGGTGCGCATCGAGCACGCGCTGCAGCCCTGCGCGCCGCGTCCGCTGGCGCCGCGCTCTTCGCTCGACTGGGTGCAGCTCGCATCGGCGTTCGGCGACGAGTCGGCACGACTGGAGCGGCGCCACGGCCTGCAGGCGCGCGAGCGCACGGTCAGCACGCTGCTGCGCCGCTTCGGCGATGCGCTGGACATGGACAGCGACGCGATCGTCGAGGTGCTCGACCAGGCGCGCGAGGACACGCAGAAGCTCGCGCAGGGCCTCGGCCTGGCATCGATGCTCGGCGACGGCCCGGCCGCGGACGCGGGCCCGTCGGCAGGCGGGCAGGACCTCGGCGCGGGCGACGCCGGCGACCCCGAGGGCGGTCGCTCGACGCGGGTCGCTCCGCGGAGCGCCGTCGTCGAGCAGCAGCTGAAGACCTCCCTGTCACGGGTGGCGCAGGCGCTCGCCGAATCGCGCGGGATCGGCAAGGCCGCCCAGGTGGTGGCCGAGTCGCTGCGCGAGCTGCTCGGGGCGAGCCGCGTCGTCTACATGGCGCGCGACGACGCCGCGGCCGCCTACCGGCCACGCGCGGCGGCGGGCTGCAACCTCGCGGAGCTGCGCGCGCGGATCGCGATGCCGATGCAGTTCGCCCCGGACCTGTTCCATGCGGCGCTGGCGCGGGGCGCGGACCTGTACATCGCCGACATCGGCGCCGAATCGGTCCGGGGTCGGCTGCCCGCTTGGCAGACGCTGGCCTTCCCGAAGGCGCGCGGCTTCCTCATGCTGCCGGTGCTGGTCGACGGCCGCCCGATGGGCTTCTTCTACGCCGACCGCGAGGTGGCGAACGCTCCGCCGCCGGACGCCGGACAGTCCGACGCGATCCGGCTGCTGCGCAACGAGATCGTGCTGGCGCTGCGGACCGAGCCCGCGGCACGCTGAGGTGCGCGGATCAGCCGGCCTGCGTGCCGTCCCGCGCCGGGCGCGGGTACGGCGCGTCCGCTCAGTGGAAGTGCGTGCCCTCGGGCTCGGCGTCCTCGGGCATCTCGGCGTGCACCACCTCGCCCGCGTGGTTCGGATAGAGCGGCACACCGCAGTCCTCGCAGTACTCGGGTTCGGTGATGTCGGTCCAGGTGCGCACGTCGGTGACGCCGGCCTCGCGCAGCGTCTCGCGGATCCGCTCGAGCGGCGACGGCTCGTCGGCCTCGCTCTCGGCGCCGAGCAGCGGCCACACCACGCCCTGCGCCACCTCCTCCTCGTCGCCGAGCGACAGCCCGATGCGGTACTCGTCGGGCCGGTTTTCGCCGAAGGGCGCGACGGTCGCGCGGATCGCCTCGGGCTCGAGGTCGAGCGCATGCGTGAGGAAGTGGACGGCGGCCTTGATCGCGTAGGGCCGCACGCGCCGGTCGGCCTCGCGCAGGTTGATGTGGTAGGCGTCCGGCAGCAGGCATTCGAAGCCGCAGCCGGGCAGCAGCGACTCGATCGACGGACGGGCCTGGGTGATCCACTGCTCGAGGCAGGCGACGCGCGACGCATGCTCGCCCGACTCGGGCAGCTGCCAGCGAAAGAGCGCGCCGTCCTGCGGCACGGCGACGGCCGCGATCAGGAAGCGGCCGTCGGCGAGCATCTCCGCGGTCTCGGGCAGCGACTTCAGGTCGAGGCGCGGCGCGGCGCCGCCGGGGGTGA
>JAIYAG010000287.1 GCA_027489195.1 Burkholderiales bacterium
GATCGGCGCGCACGGCGGACAGTCCGTCCTCGGCGTCGACCCCTGCGGCGGCCTCGATCGGGTCGCTCGGCAGCGGCTCGGTGCCGGCGGCCACCGGTGCCGCCGCGTCCTTGCGACGGCCGTTCTGCGCCGCCTCGCCCAGCCGGTTGCGCGCGCCGCTGATCGTGAAGCCCTGCTCGTAGAGCAGCTCGCGGATCCGGCGCACCAGCAGCACCTCGTGATGCTGGTAGTAGCGGCGGTTGCCGCGCCGCTTCATCGGACGCAGCTGCGTGAACTCTTGCTCCCAGTAGCGGAGCACGTGCGGCTTGACCCCGCACAGCTCGCTCACCTCACCGATCGTGAAGTAGCGCTTGGCCGGGATCGGCGGCAGCGGTGTCCGGGCGTCCAGCTTGCCGGGGGCGGCGCTCATTCGGGCGGCAGGCGCTCGATGAGCGCCTTGAGCTTCTGGCTCGCGTGGAAGGTCACGACGCGACGGGCCGAGATGGGGATCTCCTCGCCGGTCTTGGGATTGCGGCCGGGGCGCTGCGGCTTGTCGCGCAACTGGAAGTTGCCGAAGCCGGACAGCTTGACCGATTCGCCCCGCTCGAGCGCGTCGCGGATCTCGTCGAAGAAGGTCTCGACCATGTCCTTGGCTTCGCGCTTGTTGAGGCCGACCCGCTCGAACAGCATCTCGGCCAGCTCGGCCTTGGTGAGCGTGAACGGATCGTCCACCCGCGGCGTGGCGCCGAGCGCTGCAGCGAGATCGCGCTCGCGCGCTTCGAGCGCTAGATCGGGTCCGAGATCGGACGGGGACGATTGGTTCATCGTTGGGTACGTCAGGACGACCTGAGGCGGGCTCCGCGTGTCTCACCCAGCCGGACCGTGATCGCCTTCATCGCCGAATCCACCTCGGCATCCTCGAGGGTGCGCTGAGTATCTTGCATCCAGAACCGGAAGGCAAGGCTTTTCTCCTTATTTTCCAATCCCTTACCGCGGTATTCGTCGAACAGTCTCACGTCCCGCAACGGTTCGAGAAGGGGTTCGGCACGGCGCAGCGCCGCGATGTCGGCGAGTACCGCGGACACCAGGACCCCCTCGGGCAGCACGAAGGCGAGGTCTCGGATGGCCGGCGGGAAGCGGGAGAACTCCCGGTAGGCGGGTACCGTCCGGCGCAGCATCGGGTCGAGTGCCAGCTCGAAGAGGATCGGCGCCTGCCCGGGCAGGTCGAGCGGCTGGACCAGCCGGGGGTGCAGCGCGCCGAGCCAGCCGACCGGCCGACCCTCGGCATCGACGAGGCGCGCCGACTGGCCGGGATGCAGCGCGGGATGCGCCGCAGGCTCGCAGCGCAGCGTGCCGGCGCCGGCGATCGCCTCGAGGTCCGCCTTCACGTCGAAGAAGTCGACCGCCCGGGTCTTCGTCCCCCACTGCTCGTCGAGCGCAGGGCCCCAGGCGACGCCCGCGATCCGCCAAGGCTGGTCGATGCCCGGCACCGACAGCGGACCGCCCGCGGCCGCGGCATCGCGCAGGAACACCCGCCCCACCTCGAAGAGGCGCACACGCGCCGCCTTGCGGTTCAGGTTGTGGCGCAGGTTGCCGAGCAGCCCGCCCCACAGCGTCGTGCGCATCACGTTCATCGTCTCGGCGATCGGGTTGAGCAGCGCGATCGGCGCGCTCCCCGTCTCCAGCATCGTCTCCATGCGGTCCGAGACGAACGCGAAGTTCACCACCTCCTGCCAGTCGCGGTCCGCCCAGCAGCGCTTGAGCAGCGTGGCCGAGCGGCGATCCTCGGGCACCGGGCGCATCGAGGCGCTCGCCCGCGGCGGGCGCACCGGCAGCCGCTCGAAGCCCCAGATCCGGACGACCTCCTCGATCAGGTCCTCCTCGATCTCGAGGTCGAAGCGTCGCGACGGCGGGATCACGGTGACCACTGCGTCCGAGCCGTCGGCGGCCGCGCCGGGCGAGACCTCGTACGGCAGCCCCAGGCGCTCGAAGGCCGCGGTGCAGTCGGCCAGCCCGATGTCGGCGCCGATGACCTTGCGGGCGCGGGCCACGCGCAGCGAGACCGGCGGACGTCCGGGCAGCGAGGTGATCGTGTCGTCCAGCGGGCCGACGCGGCCGCCGCAGACGTCGACGATCAGACGCGTGAGGTACTCGAGGTCGTCGACGGTGCCTGCCGCGTCCACGCCGCGCTCGAAGCGCTGCGCGGCGTCGGTCGAGAAGTGGTACCGGCGCGCGCGCCCGGCGACCGAGGCCGGCCACCAGAAGGCCGCCTCGACGTAGATGTCGGTGGTGTCGAGGGACACCGCAGTGGCCTCGCCGCCCATGATGCCGGCGAGGCTCTCGACGCGGCTCGCGTCGGCGATCACGCCGACCGGCAGGCCGTGCTCGTCGGGTCCGAGCTCGACGGTCTGGCCGTTGAGCAACTCGAGCCGCTCGCCCGCTCGGCCCCAGCGGACCTCCAGCCCGCCGTCGATCTTGGCGAGATCGAAGACGTGCGTCGGCCGGCCGAGCTCGAGCATCACGTAGTTCGAGAGGTCGACCAGCGCGGAGATCGAGCGCTGGCCCGAACGCTCCAGGCGCTCGCGCATCCACGCGGGCGTCGGCGCACGTGCGTCGACACCGCGGATCACCCGCCCGCTGAAGCGTCCGCACAGCTCGGGCGCATCGATGCTCACCGCCAGCGTGTCCTCGATCGTCGGCTCGACCGGCTCGAACGGCGGCAGCACCAGCGGCGCACCCGTGATCGCGGCGACCTCGCGCGCGATGCCGGTGACCGACATGCAGTGCGCGAGGTTGGGGGTGAGCTTGAGCAGCCAGAGCTGGTCGTCGAGCGACAGCGCATCGCGCAGCGAGGTGCCGACCGCCAGCTCGTCGGACAGGGACAGCAGCCCGCCGTGGTCCTCGGACAGTCCGAGCTCGCGCGCCGAGCACAGCATCCCGCGGCTCTCGACGCCGCGCATCTTCGCGATGCCGATCTTCATGCCACCGGGCAGCTCGGCGCCGGGCAGCGCGCACGGCGCCTTCATCCCGGCGACCACGTTCGGCGCGCCGCAGACGATCTGCTGCGGCTCGCCCGCACCGACGTCGACGCTGCAGACGTTGAGCTTGTCGGCGTTCGGATGTCGCGTCACCTCGAGCACCTTGCCGACCACCACGCCCGTGAAGGGCGGCGCCGCGGGCGCCCGCTCCTCGACCTCGAGGCCGGCCATCGTCAACGCATGGGCCAGCGCCTCGCTGGACAGATCGGGGTTCGCGTAGGCGCGCAGCCACCGTTCGGAGAATTTCATCGACGCCCTCTTCTTCTTGTCGTGCGCTTCAGCGGTCGAACTGGCCGAGGAAGCGCAGGTCGTTCTCGTAGAACATCCGCAGGTCCCCGACGCCGTAGCGCAGCATCGCGAGCCGCTCGATGCCCGAACCGAAAGCGAATCCGATGTAGCGCTCCGGGTCCAGCCCGATGTTGCGCACGACGTTCGGATGCACCTGCCCCGAGCCCGACACCTCGAGCCAGCGGCCGGCCAGCGGCCCGTCGGCGAAGCGCATGTCGATCTCGGCCGAAGGTTCGGTGAAGGGGAAGTAGGACGGGCGGAAGCGCACGTCGAGATCGTCCCGCTCGAAGAAGCGGCGCAGGAACTCGGTGTAGACGTTCTTCAGGTCGGCGAAGGAGATGTCCTCCTCGATCCACATGCCCTCGACCTGATGGAACATCGGCGAGTGCGTGGCGTCGGAGTCGACCCGATAGGTCTTGCCGGGCGCGATCACCTTGATGGGCGGCGCGTGCATCCGCGCGTAGCGCACCTGCATCGGGCTGGTGTGCGTGCGCAGCAGCAGGCCGCGGCCGCGCTCGTCGCGGCCGTCGACGTAGAAGGTGTCGTGCATCGAGCGCGCCGGATGGTTCTCCGGCGTGTTGAGCGCGGTGAAGTTGAAGAAGTCCTCCTCGATCTCCGGGCCGTCGGCGACGTCGAAGCCGATCGAGCGGAAGATCGCCTCGACGCGCTCGATGGTCAGCGTCACCGGATGCAGGCCGCCGCGGCCGGCGCCGCGCCCGGGCAGCGTGACGTCGATCGCCTCCTGCGACAGGCGCGCATCGAGCGCCGCCTGGTCGATCGACTGCTGGCGCGCGTTGACCAGCGCCTCGATCGCCTGCTTGGCCTCGTTGAGGCGCTTGCCGACCGGGCCGCGCGCCTCGGGCGAGAGCTTGCCGAGCGACTTCATGCGAGCCGTGAGCAGGCCGTCCTTGCCCAGGAAGCGCGCCTTGGCGTTGGCCAGGGCCGCGGCGTCGCCCGCCGACGCGAGCAGGTCGCGGGCCTCGTCGACGAGCGGCTGCGTGTCGCCGCCACTGTCGTCGTTCATCAAGCTGTCGTTCATCGGGTCCTCGAATCGTCCAGGGACGGTTCCTGCGGGTATCGCGGCACCATGGGTCAGCCTGCGGGCGCGACTGAAACGACAACGGGGCCGTCACCGGCCCCGTCGTCCGCGACACCGCATGCGGCGCCGCGCTTCATCGATGCGAACCGTTCGCGCGGACCGTGCGCCGACATCGGTGCAGCGGTCCGGGCGCGGCGGCTCGTCAGGCGCCGATCGAGGCCTTCACCCGGGCGACGATCGCCGCGAACGCCGGCTTGTCGTTCACCGCCAGCTCGGCCAGGACCTTGCGGTCGAGCCCGATCTCGGACTTGTTCAGTCCGGCGATGAAGCGGCTGTAGTTGATGCCGTGCTCGCGGGCCGCGGCGTTGATACGCGCGATCCACAGCGTGCGGAAGACGCGCTTGCGGGTGCGGCGGTCACGGTACGCGTACTGGCCGGCACGCATGACCGCCTGCTTGGCGATCCGGTAGACGTTGTTGCGGCGGCCGCGGTAACCCTTGGCCAGCTTCAGGATCTTCTTGTGACGGGCGCGGGCCGTTACACCACGTTTGACTCGGGGCATGTCGTCCCTCCCTTACGCGTACGGCATCATGGCCCGGACGCTCACGACGTCGGACTCATGGACCTGGGTGGAACCGCGAAGGTGACGCTTGTTCTTCGTCGTCTTCTTGGTGAGGATGTGGCGCTTGAACGCCTGACCCCGCTTGATGGTGCCGCCTGCGCGGACCCGGAAGCGCTTCGCAGCGCTCTTCTTCGTCTTCATCTTGGGCATGACTGCTCCGAGCTGACGCCTCTTCGAGGTGGCCGAACGACTGCCGGCACTTCGAGAACCCGAGAGGCTGGTGCTTCCCCGCTGGTGCTTCACCTGAACCGCCCGCATGGAGCGCGTCCGTGGAAGCTGCCGACCGGACGCACGCCGTGCGCCCCGCCGGGGAACTCGCGACTATATCAGATGAATCAGTCGCTTACTTCTTCTTCTTGGGGGCGATGATCATGATCATCTGGCGCCCTTCGAGCTTCGGCATCGACTCGACCTGCCCGACCCCTTCGAGGTCGGTGCGGATCCGCTCGAGCAGCCGCACGCCGAATTCCTGGTGGGCCATCTCGCGGCCCCGGAAACGCAGCGTGATCTTGGCCTTGTCGCCCTCGTCCAGGAAGCGGTTCAGGTTGCGCAGCTTGACGTTGTAGTCGTTGTCATCCGTACCCGGCCGGAACTTCACTTCCTTGACCTGGATGATCTTCTGCTTGGCCCGGGCCTCGGCGGCCCGCTTCTGTTCCTGGTACTTGAACTTGCCGTAGTCCATCAGCCGGGCCACGGGCGGAACCGCCGTGGGGGCGATCTCGACCAGGTCGACCTCGGCCTCTTCGGCCATCCGGATGGCGTCCCGCGTGGCCACGATGCCCAGCGGCTGATTGTCGACGCCCATCAGGCGCAGTTCGGGGACGTTGATCTCGCCGTTGATGCGGTGACCTCGGTCCCGCTCGTTCGCAGTAGCTATGCTGTCATCTCCAACAAGGGAATCGAACGCCGGACGCACAGCAGAATGCCGGCACCCCTCGAACGGCGTCCCTCGGCGGCATCAGGCCTTCCGGTTGGAGACGTCGTCGGCGAGATGCCGGGTGAATGCGTCGAAGGCCATCGGGCCCAGATCGACGCCTCCGCGTGCACGTACGGCGACCTGCGCAGCCTGCCGCTCCTTGTCGCCCACCACGAGCAGATAGGGAACCTTTTGCATGCTGTGCTCGCGGATCTTATACGCGATCTTTTCGTTCCGCAAATCGGCCTGGACCCTAAACCCTTGTTTTTTCAGCGCTTGTGCAACGTCGCGTGCGTAATCGGCCTGCCCTTCGGTGATGCTCAGCACCACGGCCTGAACCGGGGCCAGCCAGGCCGGGAACGCGCCCGCGTGGTTCTCGATCAGGATCCCGATGAAGCGCTCGAGCGAGCCGACGATCGCGCGGTGCAGCATCACCGGATGGTGGCGCGCGTTGTCCTCGGCGACGAACTCGGCGCCGAGGCGCTGCGGCATGAAGAAGTCGACCTGCATCGTGCCGCACTGCCAGTGGCGCCCGAGCGCGTCGCGCAGCGTGTATTCGATCTTCGGTCCGTA
>JAIYAG010000587.1 GCA_027489195.1 Burkholderiales bacterium
GGCGCCCAGCGCATCCATCAGCGCGTCGTCGAGCGCGTTGAGCGCGGCGGGGCGGTTCAGCGTCGCGATGCCGACGCGTCCGCGACGCTCGACGAGGACGACGGGCGGGGTGGCCGCCGCCGAGTCCGCCGGCGCGCTCATCGCCGCGTGCCCCGTGTCCGGATCCGCGCGCTCACAGCGCGCCTTCGCGCAGCATCTCGCGCAGCGGGAACTTCTGGAACTTGCCCGAGGGCGTGGTCGGCATCGCCTCGCGCACGACGAGCCGCTCCGGCATGTACTGGCGCGCGACCTTCTGGGCCTCGAGGAAGGCGAGCATGCCGGCGAAGTCGAGGCTCTGCCCGGCCTTGGGCACGACGATCGCGCAGGCGCGCTCGCCCAGCCGCTCGTCCGGGTAGGCCACGATCGCCACCTGCGCGACCGACGGATGCCGGTAGAGCAGGGCCTCGATCTCGACCACCGGGATGTTCTCGCCGCCGCGGATGATCACGTCCTTGCTGCGCCCGTCGATGCGGATGTAGCCGGTGGCATCGACGCGCGCGAGGTCGCCGGTGTCGAACCAGCCGTCGGCGTCGGTGTTGTTCCACTGCGGCCGCTTCAGGTAGCCGCCGAAGTTCGACGCCGAGCGCACCAGCAGCCGCCCGGCCTCGCCCGCGGGCAGCGTGCGGCCCTCGGTGTCGGCGATCCGGACCTCGGCGCCCGGCAGCGCGCAGCCGTCGGTCGTGCAGGAGCGCGTATCGTCGTCCTCGGGCAGCGTCGTCGTCATCGCGCCGTTCTCGCTCATGCCCCAGGCCGAGACGATCTTCGTGCCGAGCACGCGCCGGGCCTGCTCGACCAGCGGCCCCGGGATCGGCGCGCCCGCACACAGGAAGGTGCGCAGCGTGGGCACCGCGAGACCGGTCTCGTCGACGGTGCGGGCGAGGTCGCCGAGGAAGGGCGTCGAGGCCATCGTGAACGACACCGACTCCTCGCGGACCAGCGCGACGGCGCGCGCCGGCTGCCAGATGTCCTGCAGCACCGCCCGGCAGCGCAGCATCACCGGCATCATCAGCCCGTACATGAAGCCGGTCTGGTGCGCCATCGGCGAGGCCATCAGCACGACGTCGTCCTCGTCGAGGTGCAGGCGCGCCGCGTACGGCAGGATGTTGGCCATCAGCGTGTTGGCCGAGTGCATCACGCCCTTGGGCTCGCCGGTGGTGCCGGAGGTGTAGATGAGCTGGGTGACGTCGTCCGGCGACGGGCGATTCGCCGACAGGATCCGCGCGGCGTCCGGATCGCGCTCCCACTGCGGGGTGGTGAGCAGCGTGTCGAAGTCGTCGGGCCCGCCGCCGTCGATGACCACCACCCGCTGCAGCGCCGGCAGCGCGGGCTGCAGGCCGCGCGCCATCGCCTCGTGGTCGAAGCCGCGGAAGGTCTTCGGCACCACCAGCACCTTCGACTCGCCGTGGGCCAGCATGAACGACAGCTCGCGCTCGCGGAAGATGTGCATCATCGGATTGACCACCGCGCCGATCCGCGAGCAGGCGAGGTAGAGCACGGTGAACTGCCACCAGTTGGGCAGCTGCATCGAGACCACGTCGTCGCGGCCGACGCCGAGCTTCGAGAGGCCGACCGCCACGCGGTCGACCATCGTGCCGAGCTCGCGGTAGGTGAAGCGGCGCGTGTCGCCGGCCTCGACGCGGACGGCGGTGAGCGCGACCCGGTCAGGACATTCGCGGATGCAGTCGTCGAGCGCGTCGTTGATGGTGCGGTCGGGCCAGTGGCCCGCGGCGACGGCGGCGTCGCGACGGGCGGGGAGCAGCACGGCATCGAAGTGCATGGTCGACTCCTGGTGTGGTGCGGTCTTGGATCGTGACGGTCAGGCGGGGACGTGCTTGCGGCCCGCGCGGGTGCGGGCGATGACGGTCTTCATGATCTGCGCGGTGCCGTCGCCGATCTGGAAGCCGAGGATGTCGCGCAGCCGCTGCTCCATCGGGCCGCGGTCGTAGCCGCCGTGGCCGTGCATCAGCAGGCACTGGTGGACGACGTCGTAGGCGAGCTTGGGCGCCCACCACTTGCACATCGCCGCCTCGGCCGCGTGCGGACGGCCCCGGTCCTTGAGCCACAGCGCCTGCAGGCACAGCAGCCGCGCGGCCTCGACCTGGGTGTCGAGCTCGGCGAGCGGATGCGAGACCCCCTGGAAGGCCGACAGCGGCTGGCCGAAGGCCTGGCGCTCCACCACCCAGGCCCAGGTCTCCTCCAGTGCGACGCGCGCCACCGCGAGCACCTGCAGCCCGATCAGCGCGCGCGAGTAGTCGAAGCCCTGCATCACCTGCACGAAGCCACGGTTCTCGTCGCCCAGCCGGTGGTCGAGGGGCACGCGCACGTTGTCGAAGAACAGCGAGCCGCGGCCGATCGCGCGCTGGCCGTGGCAGTCGAAGCGGCTGCGGGTCAGGCCCGGCGCATCGCCCGGCACCAGCAGTGCGGTGACGCCGTGCGCGCCGGACTCGGGCGTGCCGGTGCGGCCGAACACCACGATCGCGTCGGCCTGGTCGGCGGCCGAGATCGAGGTCTTCTCGCCGTTGATCAGGTAGCCGTCGGCGGTGCGCTCGACACGCAGCCGCAGGTTGGCCGCGTCCGATCCGCCGCGCGGCTCGGTGAGCGCGATCGCGAGCAGGGCCTCGCCGCGCACCAGCCGCCGCAGCCAGGGGCCGGCGACCTCGGGGCGGCCGTGCTCCGCCAGGATCTGACCGTTCAGCGACGCCAGCAGGTTCACGTACGACAGGCTCAGGTCCGCGCGGGCGATCTCCTCGTGGATCACGCCGGCCGCCAGGCATCCCATGCCCTGGCCGCCCACCGCCTCGGGCAGCTCCGGCGCGATGAAGCCGAGCTCGCCCATCTGACGCATCAGCGCGCGGTCGAGCACGCGGGTGCGGTCGCGCTCCTCGAAGCCGGGCGCGACGCGCTCGGTGGCGAAGCGGCGGGCCTGCTCGCCGAGCGCGACGAGGTCCTCGTCGATGTACGGGTTCATCGTGATGGGTCTCCGCGCGGGGCGTCTATTTCGCGTACTTCCTGAACTCGGGCTTGCGCTTCTCCTTCTGCGCGGTGACGCCCTCGCGCGACTCCTCGGTGTCGTAGTAGAGCTTGAGCGCGAGCATGCCCATGCCGGCGATGCCGGCCTGGTGGGCGGTGTCCATGTTGAAGCTGCGCTTGGCGATGGCCAGCGCCGTCGGGCTGCGCTCGCAGATGGTCTCGGCCCATTCCTGCACGGTGGCGTCGAGCTGCTCGTGTGGCACGCAGACGTTGGCCAGCCCCATCGCCACGGCTTCCTGGCCGGAGTAGCGCTTGTTCAGGTACCACATCTCGCGCGCCTTCTTCTCGCCGACGACGCGTGCGAGGAAGGCCGTGCCGTAGCCCGGGTCGACCGAGCCCATCTTCGGGCCGACCTGACCGAAGATCGCCTTCTCCGAGGCGATGGTCAGGTCGCAGATCGTGCACAGCACGTTGCCGCCGCCGATGGCGAAGCCCTGCACGCGCGCGATGACCGGCTTGGGCACGTCGCGGATCGCGGTGTGCAGTTCCTCCATCGGCAGGCCGATGGTGCCGCGGCCGTCGTAGTTGCCGTCGTGTGCGGACTGGTCGCCACCGGTGCAGAAGGCGCGCTCGCCGGCGCCCGCGAGCACGATCGCGCCGATCGAGCGGTCGTAGCCGGCGCGGTTGAGCGCCCGGATCAGCTCGTCGCAGGTCGTGCCGCGGAAGGCGTTCATCTTCTCCGGCCGGTTGATCGTGATCCAGGCCACGCCGTTGCGGACTTCGTACAGCAGGTCTTCGTAGTCGGGGGTGCTCATGGTTCGGATTCCGTGTGAGGTGGGCTGGATCAGCCGGCCATGGTCAGGCCGCCGGAGACGCTCAGGACCTGGCCGGTGACGTAGCCCGCGTCGTCGCTGGCGAAGAACAGGATCGCGCCCGGCAGGTCCTCGGGCTGACCGATGCGCCCGAGCGGGATCGAGCGGGTGAACGCGTCGATCAGCTTCTCGGGGTTGCCGGCGCCGGCCTTGTAGTCCTCGAAGAGTGCGGTCTGCGTCGGGCCGGGGCACACCACGTTGACGGTGATGCCGTGGCGGGCGTGCTCGCGGGCAATGGTCTTGGAAAAGGCGACCAGCCCGCCCTTGCAGGCGGCGTAGACCGCCTCGCCGGAGGAGCCGACGCGGGCAGCATCGGACGAGACGTTGACGATGCGCCCGCTGCGACGCTCGACCATGCCGGGCAGCACCGCGTGGTGCATGTGGAGCGCGCCGGTCAGGTTGATGGCGATGAGCCGGTCCCAGTGGGCCGGCTCGGTCTTGGTGAACGGCTTGAAGATGTCCCAGCCGGCGTTGTTGACCAGCA
>JAIYAG010000565.1 GCA_027489195.1 Burkholderiales bacterium
GCCCGGCATCTACGCCGCCGGCGACTGCGCCGAGGCCTACGACCCGGTGACGAAGCAGACCATCGTCTCCGCGATCCAGCCGAACGCGGTCGACCAGGGCTACGTCGCCGGGGTCAACATGGCCGGAGGCGAGGCCGTCGCCAACGTGGTCACGCAGATCAACGTGCTGGACACGCTCGGGCTGGTGTCGACCTCCTTCGGTCAGTGGCAGGGCGTGCCCGGCGGCGAGCACGCCGAGCTCGACGACCCCGAGAACTTCCGCTACCTGCGGCTCGAGTTCGAGGGCGACGTGCTGGTGGGGGCCAACTCGCTCGGCATGACCGACCACGTCGGCGTGCTGCGCGGGCTGGTCGAGGGCGGCATCCCGCTGGGACCGTGGAAGGACCGGCTGCTCGAGGATCCGACGCGGCTCATGGAGGCCTACCTCGCGCGCGCCCAGGCACAGGAGCAGTTCCAGGGCCGTTCCCGAGGAACCGTTCGCTGAGAAGCCGTGAATAAACCTACTGCGCGTCCCGATTCGACGACTGCGGTGCTCGCCGTACATCACGTACGGCTGCGCTCCTCCTCGCCGACTCGGGCCTGCTCGCTACGGTTTCTTCACGGCTTCTGAGCTGGGTTGCCTGCAGCCGAGCTCTGCGGGCCGCTAAACTCCTTTGTTGTACCGGAGCCGTCCGTGAAGATCGTCTTCAAGCTGTTCGCGATGCTGTCCGACCACCTGCCGCAGGAGGTCGACGGCGCGCGCCGCGCGGGCAACATCATCGAACTGCCGCAGGTGGCCGAAGGCACGACCGTGCAGCAGCTGATCGAGCGCTTCAACCTGCCGCCCAAGCTCGTGCACCTGGTGCTGGTCGACGGTACCTACGTGGCGCCGGCCGATCGCGCGACGCGGGTGCTGAAGGACGGCGAGGCGCTCGCCATCTGGCCGCCCATAGCCGGAGGTTAAGGCCGGGGTTTCGGCGAGCACTGCTCGCCGCCGGCCGTACGGGCGCCGCATACTTGCGGTGCACTGGTGCGACCCGAACGTGAATCCGGCGAGAGCCGGCTGATCCCAAAATGCCCTTCCACGGCTTCGACCGCGTGATGGCCTGCACCACCGCCGACCTCGCCCGCTGGCTCACCGAGCTGACCGGCGCCGATCACGGCATCGCCACGACCGGCCGGGCCGAGCTGCCCATCGAGGGCGGCACGCTGCGCATCGAGACCGAGCCGCTGCCGCCGCGCCGCATCGCGCTGATGCGTGCGCAGCAGCTCCGGGTGGTGTTCGTGCCGCCCGAGGGTCGCGAGGCCGAGGCGCGCGAGTGGGTCACGCGCTTCGACCGGCACACGCAGCGCGGCGGCGGCTGAACCGCCCGGGACGAGCCGTATCGGGCCGGAGCCCGCCGAGCCGGCCTGTGTTCAGCCGATGCCCGCGACCTCGCACGCGCTCGCTTCCCCGCCGGCTCCGGTCGGTTTCTTCTGCCGCAGCGCGACGCCATTCTTCACGGCGATGACCTCGGCCAGGATCGACACCGCGATCTCGGCCGGGGTGCGGCTGCCGATGTCCAGCCCGATCGGCCCGTGCAGTCGGGCGACCTCGGCGTCGCCCAGGTCGAAGAGCTTCAGGCGCTCCTTGCGCTGCGCGGTGTTGGCCCGCGAGCCGAGCGCGCCGACGTAGAAGCACGGCGACTTCAGCGCCTCGAGCAGCACCATGTCGTCGAGCTTGGGATCGTGGGTGACGGCGACCACCGCGCTGTGTGCATCGAGCTCGAGGCGCATCACCGCGTCGTCGGGCATCTCCTTGGTGAAGGTGGTGCCGGGCACGTCCCAGGTGAGGTGGTACTCCTCGCGCGGATCGCAGACGATGACTTCGAAGTCGAGGGCGAGGGCCATCTCGGCCAGCACCCGCGAGAGCTGGCCGGCGCCGATGACCAGCATCCGCCAGCGCGGGCCGAAGACCTGCCGCATCGCGTCGCCGGTGAGTTCGAACGCCTCGCCGCGGCGGCCGGACTCGAGCGTGACCGCCCCGCTCTCCAGGTCGACGCGCCGCGCGACGAGTTCGTGGCGGGCGGTGCGCTCGAGGAGCGCATCGATCCAGGAGACGTCGACCAGGGGCTCCTGCACGAGGCGCAGCGTGCCGCCGCAGGGCAGGCCGAAGCGGGCGGCTTCCTCCTTGGAGACGCCGTAGACGATGGTCGAGGGCCGGTCGACGCGCTCGCCGTGGCGCACGCGGTCGATCAGATCGTCCTCGACGCAGCCGCCGGAGACCGAGCCGACCACCAGGCCGTCGTCGCGCAGGCACAGCAGCGCGCCGGGCGGGCGGGGCGCCGAGCCCCAGGTCTCGGCCACCGTCACCAGCCAGGCGCGGCGACCCGCGCGCACCCAGTCGCGGGCCTGTTCGAGCACCTGCAGATCGAGACTGTCCATGTTTCGCTCCTCACCTCGCGGCGCACCGTGGCACGCCTGCATTGCTTCGCTCGGCGCGCCGACCGCTGCGGGCCGGCGCCCCGCGCCTCATTGTCGAATCGTAGTCGAGCCGGCGCCGGCCCTCCACCGGGGCCGCGCCTGGCCCGCCTCGGCGAGCGCACGGCCCAGGTCCTGCAGCCGTTCCAGCGAGTGCACCGGCACGTGCCGGTCGACGTGCGGCAGCAGTGCGCGCACGCCGGCCGCGCGCGGCTCGAAGCCGTCCCAGCGCAGCAGCGGATTGAGCCAGACGATGCGCCGCGCGAAGCGTGCGAGCGTTGCGGCCGCCTCGCCGAGCGAGCCGTCGTCGGCACGGTCCAGGCCGTCCGTCACCAGCAGCACCGCCGCGTTGCCGGTCAGCACCCGGCGGGCCCAATGGCGGTTGAACTCGTCCAGGCTCGGGCCGATCCGGGTGCCGCCGTGCCAGTCCTCGACGGCGCGCGCGGCATGCGCGAGCGCCTCGTCCGGATCACGGTGGCGCAGCGCGCGCGTCACGTCGGTCAGCCGGGTACCGAAGGTGAACACGGCGACCCGCGGACGCTGGCGCATCAGCGCGTGCGCGTAATGCAGCATCACCCGCGCATAGCGGTCCATCGAGCCGGAGACGTCGCAGAGCACGACGAGGGGCGCGGAGCGAACGCGGCGGGCGCGGCGCGGCACGCTCGCCAGCGACGGGTCGCGGCCCATCCCGCGCAGCATCGCCCGCAGGTCCATCGGGCCGCGCCGGGCGGTGCGCCAGCGGCGCACCGGCACCGGATCGACCGGTGCGGGGAGCTCGCGCACCAGTCGGCAGGCTTCGCGGAACTCCTCGACGGTCATCGAATCGAAGTCGCGGGACTTCAGCCGCTCCTGCTCCGACCAGGCGGCGCTTCGGTCGACGCCGGCCGCATCCCCGTCACCATCCTGCACGGCGGCCGCGGCGCGGCCCGCGAGCGCCTGCGCGAGGCGTGCCGAGGGGGGCTCGGATGTCGGCTCGCCGCCCGCGCCGGGCGCCGGCAGTCGGGCGGCCATCGAGCGCTCGACGAGCCGGGGGTCGCGCCAGAAGGCCTCGAAGGCCGCATCGAACAGGGTCTGCGCCTCGCGGTCCCCGAGCAGCGTCGCCGCGAGCGCGGCGCGCACGTCCTCGCGATGCTCGAGGCCCACGGCGTCCACCGCGCGAACCGCAGCGACCGTCCGGTCGAGCCCGACCGGCAGTCCGGCCGCGCGCAGCACGCGGGCGAAGACCACGACGTTGCGCGCGAGCGTGCCCGTGCCTCGAGAGGCCGGTGTGGGGTCGCCCGCCATCAGGCCTTGCCGGCCACCGCCGCGAGTTCCTGCAGCAGCCGAGCGGCCTCGCCGCCCTCCATTCGCGCGAGATCGTCCTGGTATTTCAGCAGCACGCCCAGGGTGTCGGAGACCGCGGCCGGATCGAGGTCCACGCGGTCGAGGGCGACCAGCGCATCGACCCAGTCGATGGTTTCGGCGATGCCCGGCGACTTGAACAGGTCGAGCTCGCGGGCCCGCTGCACGAAGGCCACCGCCTGACGCGTCAGCGAGGCGGGCGCTGCGGGCACGGCGCGCGCGACGATGGCGTACTCGCGCTCGAGATCGGGGAACTCGACCCAGTGGTACAGGCAGCGTCGCTTGAGCGCGTCGTGGATCTCGCGGGTGCGGTTCGAGGTCACGATCACGCGGGGCCGATGCCGTGCGCGAACCGTGCCGAGCTCGGGAATCGTGATCTGCCAGTCCGACAGCACCTCGAGCAGGAAGGCCTCGAACGGCTCGTCGGCGCGATCGAGCTCGTCGATCAGTAGCACCGCCGGCCGGTCGGTCTCCAGTGCAGCGAGCAGCGGGCGCGCCAGCAGCATGTCGCGCGCGTACAGGGAGCGCTCGACCTCGTCGCGCGTCGCGCCACCCCCGGCCTCGGCCAGCCTCACGTGCAGCAGCTGGCGCGAGACGTTCCACTCGTAGGCGGCCTGCGAGATGTCCAGGCCCTCGTGGCACTGCAGGCGGATCAGCGGCGCACCGGTCACCGCCGCCAGCACCTTCGCGAGCTCGGTCTTGCCGACGCCGGCCTCGCCCTCGAGGAACAGCGGGCGCTGCAGCCGCAGGCTGAGGAAGAGGGCGGTCGAGAGGCGCCGGTCGGCGAGGTAGCCTTGTGCGGCGAGGGTCGCCTGCACGGCGTCCACGGAATCGAGGGAGGCGGTATCGGTCA
>JAIYAG010000186.1 GCA_027489195.1 Burkholderiales bacterium
CTGGTGATCAACAAGATCGATCTGGCACCCTACGTGGGCGCCTCGCTCGAGGTGATGGACCGCGATGCGCGGGCCATGCGCGGCGAGCGTCCGTTCGTGTTCTCCAACCTCAAGGTCGGCACGGGGCTCGACGACATCGTGTCGTTCATCGAGCACCGCGGCCTGTTCGCCTGACCGTCCACGTCCGTCCGATCCGAAAGGCTTCCTCCATGCGCGCTCCCATCGTCTCCCTCCTCGGCGCCGCGGCGCTGGCGACCGTCAGCCTGCCCGCCGCCGCCCACGAGGGCCATGTCCACGACGGCCTCCTCGCCGGCCTCGCGCATCCGCTCGGTGGCGCCGACCACCTGCTCGCGACGCTCGGCATCGGCCTGCTCGCGGGCGTCGCGGCCTCGGTGCGCGGGCGCACGGCGGGCGGTCCGTCGGTGCCGTCGCGCATCGGCGTGGCCGGGGGGCTGGGGCTGCTCGCGGGTGCGCTGTGGGCGCTGCTGGCCGGGACGCTGCCCGGTCTGCCGCCGCTCGGCGCCGGGGTCGTGGAGCCGGCCGCCGCGCTCGGGCTGCTCGCGGTGGCGCTCGCGCTGCTGCAGGCGGAGCGGCTCGGTGCCGGCGGCCTCGCGGCGGTGGCCCTGGCGGTCGCGCTGCCGCACGGCTGGCTGCACGCCACCGAAGGCAGCGGCCCGGCCTTCTTCGTCGGCCTCGCCGTCTCGAGCGCCACGCTGTTCGCCGCCGGCGCGCTCGCCGCGCGGGCGGTCGCGCGTCAGGGCGGCGCGCGTGCCGCGACCGTCCGGGGCTGGGCCGCTGTGGGCTATGCGGGCGCCTTCGCCTGGACGCTGCTGGCCGCCTGACGATGCCGCGTGTGCTGCTCTGCGATGACCATCCCGTCATCCGCGATGCGATCGCCGTCTGCCTGCGGGCCATCGTGCCCGACTGCGAGATCGGCGTCGCCGCCACCGCGCGTCAGGCGCTCGATCGCCTCGAGGAACCGGCGGCCTGGGACCTGGTGATGCTGGACCTCGGGCTGCCCGATGCCCGGGGAATCGATGCGCTGACCCGCGTGCGGGCCCTCGCCCCCGACGCGAAGGTGGCCGTGCTGTCGGCGACCGAAGACCGCGACACCGTCGAACGCGTGCTGAACGCCGGGGCGGTCGCATTCGTGCCGAAGTCGACCGACCGGATCGCGCTGCTCGAGTCGCTCAAGGACCTGCTCGGCATCGCGGCGACGCCCGGCGCGCTCGACCTCGCGCAGCCCGGGCGGCGCCCGCGCGACGACGACCTCGTGCACGAGGCGCTGTCGGCCATGACGCCGCGCCAGATGCAGGTGCTGCGCATGCTGGTGCGCGGGCTGCCGAACAAGGAGATCTGCCGCGAGCTCGGGCTGTCCGAGAACACGGTGAAGATCCACATCGGCGCGGTGCTGCGGGCGCTGCGCGCGCGCAACCGCACCGAGGCGGTGGCGCTCGCGAGCCAGGTGGGGTTCGGCGGGAACTGATCGCCCGCCGACCGGGCGCCGGCCGGGCCGGCGCGGCTGCGGCGCCAGCCCCGCGCGGCCCGGCGCCGGCTCCTGCCCCGGCCCCGCTTCAGCGCTTGTAGCGCTTCGGCACGAACGGCGGCCTGACCACCTCGAGCGCCGGCCGCTTGTCGCGCACCGCGGCGCGCAGCGGGCGGCCGTCGAGCGCCGCGGCCTGCACCAGCGCCAGCATCACCGGCCGGCCCAGGGTCGGCGACACCGTGCCGCTGGTGACCTCGCCGACCTGTACGTCGGCCGCGTCCAGGATCGCCGCATGGGCCCGCACCGGGATCGGCTCGGCCGAGACCAGGGCGACCAGCCGTCGCAGCGGGCCGTCGGCGAGCTGCGCGAGGACCGTCGACGCACCCGGAAAGCCGCCCGCCTTCGCGCCCCCCGTACGGCGCGATTTCGGGATCGCGAACGCGAGTCCGGCCTCGACGGGCGTGACGGTCGGCGAGATGTCGTTGCCGTGCAGCGGCAGCGCGGCTTCCAGGCGCAGCGTGTCGCGCGCGCCGAGCCCCACCGGTGCCACCCGGGGGTCGGCGAGCAGCCGGCGCGTCACGCGCTCGGCGGCCTCGAGCGGCAGCGAGATCTCGTAGCCGTCCTCGCCGGTGTAGCCCGAGCGGCTGGTGAAGCACGCGGCGCCTTCGAGCACGAGCGTGCGCGCCTGCATGAAGGTCATCGCCGCGGCCGAGGGATCGAGTGCGGCGAGCACCGATTCGGCCGCCGGGCCCTGCAGCGCGATCAGCGCGGCGTCGACCCACTCGATCGACAGCGTCGGACAGGCCGCGACGAGCCGCGCGAAGTCGGCGTCGCGGTTGCCGGCGTTGACCACCATGCGCACCTCGTCGCCGAGGTTGACCAGCATCAGGTCGTCCTCGATGCCGCCGGCCTCGTTGAGCAGCAGCGAGTACTTCTGCAGCCCCGGGGCCCAGCCGTCGAAGTCGAGGGGCAGGGCGGCCTCGAGGCCGCGCGCGAGCGCGGCGGCGCTGCCGTCCTTCGCGCGGATCCGCACCTGGCCCATGTGCGAGACGTCGAACAGGCCGGCGCGCTCGCGGGTGGCCGCATGCTCGGCCTTCAGGCCCGCCGGGTACTGGATCGGCATCTCGTAGCCGGCGAACGGCCCGAACTTCGCGCCCAGCTCGCGGTGCAGCGCCTCGAGCGGGATGTGGCGCACGGCGTCGCTCACGCGTAGTCCTCGATCGGGGGGCAGGTGCAGACCAGGTTGCGGTCGCCCGCGGCGTTGTCGATGCGCTTGACGTGCGGCCAGAACTTCGCGTCCCGCACCCAGGGCAGCGGATAGACCGCGAGCTCGCGCGGGTACGGATGCGTCCAGTCGCCGGCCACCTCGAACGCGGTGTGCGGCGCGTTCTTGAGCGGGTTGTCGACACGGTCCCAGTCGCCGGACTTCACGCGGGCGATCTCGCCCGAGATGGCGATCATCGCGTCGCAGAACCGGTCGAGCTCGGCCTTCGACTCGCTCTCGGTCGGCTCGACCATCAGCGTGTCGGCGACCGGGAACGACAGGGTCGGCGCGTGGAAGCCGTAGTCCATCAGCCGCTTGGCGATGTCCTCCGCGGTGATCCCGCACTCGCCCTTCAGGTGCCGCACGTCGAGGATGCACTCGTGCGCGACCCGTCCGTTGGCGCCGGTGTAGAGGATCGGGAAATGGCCCTGCAGGCGGGCGGCCATGTAGTTGGCGTTCAGGATCGCCACCTCGGTGGCGCGGCGGATGCCCGAGGCGCCCATCATCCGGATGTACATCCACGAGATGGTCGTGATCAGCGCGCTGCCGAAGGGCGCGGCCGACACGCTGTTGGCCTCGTCGGAGGCGGTGTACGGATCGCTCGCCAGGTGCGGCGCGAGGTGCGCCGCGACCGCGATCGGGCCCATGCCCGGCCCGCCGCCGCCGTGCGGGATGCAGAAGGTCTTGTGCAGGTTCATGTGGCAGACGTCGGCGCCGATGTCGCCGGGCCGCGTCAGGCCCGCCTGCGCGTTGAGGTTCGCGCCATCCATGTAGACCTGGCCGCCGGCGGCGTGGACCATCGCGCAGACGTCCTTGATCGACGCCTCGAAGACGCCGTGCGTCGACGGGTAGGTGACCATCAGCGCGCCGAGTGCGTCGCGGTGCGCGTCGACCTTCGCCTTCAGGTCGGCGACATCGATGTTGCCGTCCGCGTCGCAGGCGACGACGACGATCCGCATCCCCATCATCTGCGCGCTCGCCGGATTGGTGCCGTGTGCCGACGAGGGGATCAGGCAGACGTCGCGATGGCCCTCGCCGCGCGAGGCGTGCCACCGGCGGATCGCGAGCAGACCCGCGTACTCGCCCTGGGCGCCGGAGTTCGGCTGGAACGACACGCTGTCGAAGCCGGTGATCTCGGCCAGCCAGTCGCCGAGCTGGCGCAGCATCTCGGTGTAGCCGGCGGCCTGCGCCGCGGGCGCGAACGGATGGATCGCCGCGAACTCCGGCCAGGTGACCGGTGCCATCTCGGCGGCCGCGTTCAGCTTCATCGTGCACGAGCCGAGCGGGATCATCGAGTGGACCAGCGAGATGTCGCGGTTCTCGAGCTTCTTCACGTAGCGGACGAACTCGGTCTCGCTGTGGTACCGGTTGAAGACCGGATGCGCGAGCACCGCGCTGTCGCGGCGCAGCGCGGCGGGGATGGCCGCCGGCTCGATGCCGAGGCCGCCGTCGCGGGCGAGGGCGCCCGCGTCGGGACGCGTGCCGGTCAGCACGAAGGCCACGTCGGCGACGTCGGCCGTGCCGACGGTCTCGTCGAAGGCGATCGCGAGGCGCCCGTCCGCAAGCGTGCGCAGGTTGATGCGCTGTGCGGCGGCCCGCGCGGCGATCCCCGCCGCGTCGAGGCCGGCGGCGGCCGGATCGATGACGACAGTGTCGAAGAAGGCCGCGTGCACCGGCGCCAGACCCGTGGCCGCCAGCAGCAGCCGCGCCATCGCGTGGGTGCGCAGCGCGATCCGCAGCAGCCCCTGCGGGCCGTGGTAGACCGCGTAGAACGCGGCCATGTTGGCGAGCAGCGCCTGCGCGGTGCAGATGTTGCTCGTCGCCTTGTCGCGGCGGATGTGCTGCTCGCGGGTCTGCAGCGACATCCGGTAGGCGAGGTTGCCCGCCGCGTCCTTCGAGACGCCGATGATGCGGCCCGGCATCATCCGCACCAGGTCCTCGCGCACCGCCATGAACGCGGCATGCGGGCCGCCGCAGCCGAGCGGCACGCCGAAGCGCTGCGCCGAGCCGATGGCGATGTCCGCGCCCATCGCGCCGGCCGACTTCACCAGCAGCGCCGCCAGCGGGTCGACGCCGATCGACAGGCGCGCGCCGCCGGCGTGCAGGGCCGCGGCGAGCGCCGAGAAGTCGCGCAGCCGGCCCTCGGTGTCCGGGCACTGCACGTGCGCGCCGAACACGGTCGACGCATCGAACGACGCGGCATCGGCCACCACCACCTCGATGCCCATCCAGAGCGCGCGGGTGCGGATGACCGCGATGACCTGCGGATGGACCGAGGCGTCGACGAGGAAGCGCTTCGAGGCGTGGCGCGATGCGCGGCGCAGCACGCCGAGCGCCTCGGCCGCGGCGGTCGCGTCGTCGGGCAGCGACGCGTTGGCCATCGGCAGGCCGGTCAGGTCGACGACCATCTGCTGGAAGTTCAGCAGCGACTCGAGGCGGCCCTGCGCGACCTCGGCCTGGTAGGGCGTGTACGCGGTGTACCAGCCCGGGTTCTCCAGCACGTTGCGCCGGATCGGCTCGGGGGTCAGCGTGCCGTGATAGCCGGCGCCGATGTAGCTGCGCCAGACCTGGTTGCGCTGCGCGATCGCGCGCAGCTCGTCGAGCGCGGCGGCTTCCGTGGTCGGCGCCACCATGTCGAGCGGCGCGTCGCGCAGGATCGCTGCCGGCACGGTGTCGCGGATCAGCGCCTGGCGCGACGCATAGCCGATCTCGGCCAGCATCGCGGCTTCCTGCGCGACGCCCGGTCCGATGTGGCGGGCATGGAACTCGTCGTCGCCGAGCAGGGCCTGCAGGTCCTGTCCGAGGGTCTCGCCGTGGATCATCGCGAGCCTCCGTTCAGGCGCCGGGGCCGGCGTCGTACGCGGCCGCGGTCAGCAGGCCGGCGAGCGCGGCGGGGTCGGCGGGGCGCAGCGTGTAGAGCCAGCCCTCGGTGTACGGCGCGGTGTTGACCGTCTGCGGCGCGTCGGCGAGCGTCTCGTTGGCGACGAGCACCTCGCCTGCGAGCGGCGCGTAGACATCGGAGGCGGCCTTGGTGGACTCGACGACCGCGACCGCCTCGCCCTTCGCGACGCTGCGGCCGGCTTGCGGCAGCTCGGCGTAGACCAGCTCGCCCAGCGCCTCCTGGGCATGCTCGGTGATCCCGATGGTGACGGTGCCGTCGCCGTTGTCGCGGACCCACTCGTGGGTGTCGGTGTAGCGGAGGTCGGAAGGGCTGGCCAAGGTGGGCTCCGGAGGAAGGTCTTCTCGGGCGGGAGGGGCGCCGACACGCTGGGCGTGACGACGCGAGGACGCGGACGGACCCCCCCGCTGTGGTGGTCCGCTGCGCCCCCTCTGTCCGTTTGCCTGAGAGATTGACCTTCGGCGAGGCTGCTCGCGACTCGCGTCGCGACGCCTACTCTCCAGAGAGTCCGATCCGCTGCGGTCCTTTTGCCTGAGAGTTTCCGGGGCGATACACCTTCGGCGCCGGCGCCTGGCCGGACGCGGACGTCCGGGGGCCGGTCTCTCCCGCAGCGGCGGTGAGACTGGTCGCGAAGGTAGACGCGGGGCCACGGGGTGTCAAGCGAGCCCCGCCGGCGCGCTGCCAGTCGCGGCGCGTGGTCGTCAGCAGGCGCGTGGCGGCCGTCGCCATACCGTGGACCACGGGGCGCTCGACCGTCGTGGAGAGCTCGTGCATCGCCGTCGTTCCGGGAGCTGCTGGGGAGACGGCGATAATGGCAGTGCACGATGTCGGCGCGATGACACGCAGATCACAGGCAGGTTCCGAATGAGTCGCATCCTCCACCGCCAGGCCCAGGGCCGGTACCCGCGTGTCGTCTCCGGAGACGGCCCCTACCTCTTCGACGACCGGGGCCGGCGCTGGCTCGATGCCTGCGGCGGCGCCGCGGTGTCCTGCCTCGGGCACGGACATCCGGCGGTGGTCGCCGCGATCGAGGCGCAGGCGCGCAAGCTCGCGTACGCGCACACCTCCTTCTTCACCACCGAGGTGGCCGAGACGCTGGCCGACACGCTGGTGGCGTCGGCGCCCGAGGGGATCAGCCACGCGTACTTCGTGTCCGGCGGCTCCGAGGCGATGGAGGCGGCGCTCAAGATGGCGCGCCAGTACCACCTCGAGCGCGGCGAGCCGCAGCGCTCGGTGTTCGTGGGCCGCAGGCAGAGCTATCACGGCAACACGCTGGGGGCGCTGTCGGTCGGCGGGAACATGGCGCGGCGCGAGGCCTTCGCGCCGCTGCTGTCGCCCGCCGTGCATGTCTCGCCCTGCTACGCCTACCGCGACCGGCGCGACGACGAGACGCCCGAGGCCTACGGCGAGCGTCTGGCGGCCGAGCTCGACGCGGCGATCGTCGCGGCCGGCCCGGACCGCGTGATCGGATTCGTGGCCGAACCGGTGGTGGGCGCCACGCTCGGCGCCGTGACCGCGGTGCCCGGCTACTTCCGGCGCGTGCGCGAGGTCTGCGACCGCCATGGCGTGCTGCTGATCCTCGACGAGGTGATGTGCGGCATGGGCCGCACCGGCACGCTGTACGCCTGCGAGCAGGAGGGCGTCGTGCCCGACCTGGTCGCGATCGCCAAGGGCCTGGGCGGCGGCTACCAGCCGATCGGCGCCTGCATGCTGTCGCAGCGGGTGTTCGATGCGTTCGCGCGCGGCTCGGGCGCGTTCCAGCACGGGCACACCTACCTGGGCCATGCCATCGCCTGCGCGGCCGCGCTGGCGGTGCAGCGCGTGATCGCCGAGGAGGGGCTGCTCGCACGGGTGCGCGAGACCGGCGCGCTCCTCGAGGCCGAGCTGCAGCGCGCGCTCGGCGACCATCCGGCGGTCGGCGACATCCGCGGGCGCGGGCTCTTCCTCGGCATCGAGCTGGTGGCGGACCGCGAGGCCAAGACGCCGTTCGACCCGGCGCTCAAGCTGCACTCGCGGATCAAGCAGGCGGCGTTCGACGCCGGCCTGATGTGCTACCCCATGGGCGGCACGATCGACGGCCGCCGCGGCGACCACGTGCTGCTCGCGCCGCCCTACACGATCGACGCGTCGCACGTCGACGAGATCGTCGGGGGCATCGCCGAGGCGATCGACACGGCGGTGGATGCCTCGCTGCTGGCGGCGCGCGGGGGCTGAGCGCGGCCGTCACCCGCGCTTGCGGGCGACGATGAACACCCGGATGTCCCGTCGTGTCGTGCCGTGCCGCTCGACGGCCTCGATCTCGAGCCCATGGCGCTCGAAGGCGGACCGCAGCCGGGCCGCATCGAAGCTCGACACCGGCGGCGCCTTGCCCAGGGCGCGCATCAGCGGCACGAGC
>JAIYAG010000527.1 GCA_027489195.1 Burkholderiales bacterium
AGAAGCTGCAGGATCCGCTGCGCACCGCAGAGGCGTTCGGCGTGGAGGAGATCGTCGATCCGCGCGACACCCGCGCGCACCTGTGCCGGTTCGCGAACCTCGCAGCGCCGCTGCGCGCGGCGGGGCGGCCCCGCTTCGGGTATCGGCCCTAGGCCCCGGGCCTCAGCGAGGTTCGGCCCTCGGGCCTCAGGCGGGCTCGCCCGACCCGGTCGGGCCGAGCGTGCCCAGCATCGATTCGCACAGGCGCAGGTGCTCCTCGCCGAGGCTGCCCTGGCGGGCCGCGCGGGTCACGCTCTCGAGCACGAGGCTGGTCAGCTCCGCGCGGCTGCGCGCCTGCACGAGGTTGCGGCGCAGGTGCTCGATGACCTTGTCCTTGGCGTCGATCTCGCGGACCAGCGGATCCCAGTGCGTGATGCGGTACTGGCTCATCAGCGAATCGACGACGTCGTGCCGCTCGGCGAGGGTCTCGACGTTGAAGTCGCGCGCGCTGAAGTCCCGGAGCCCGTCGACCTGGCGCAGCCCGTCGTCGGTGACGCGCTCGAACCCCATGCTCCAGTCGGCGTACTGGCGGCGCTCGATCGTCGTGCGGGAGATGCGCCGCATCCCGACGTGCCGCGGATCCGCCTCGATCGTCGCGAGCAGGCGATCGACGACCGCCTCGTCGCCTTCGATGACCTGCAGGAACGTGCCGTTGCCGTAGAGCAGCATCCCGGTGAGGCCCCGGGCCGTGTTGTTCGTCCGGCACTGCATCAGCAGCGCGAGCAGCTGGTCGGCGGACATCGGCGCGCTGGCCTGGCTGAGATAGGACATCTGGATCATGGGTCACTCCGGCGGCACGCGTGCGGCGGCCTCGACGCACGGCCCAGCCGCGCGGATGCGGCGTCCGGGCGGGAGCACGACGGCGCTCCCGTCCGCGGACGCGGACCGGCGAGTATAGGCGAGGACCGCCCCGCGGTCGGTCCGAGCCTCAGCAGGTCGCCATCGCCCCGGTGCGCACGCACGGCCGGCCGCCCGGTCCCATCAGCAGGCCGCCGCCGGCCGACGGCATCGCACGCCCGTTGGCATCGAAGCAGCCGGCCGGACCGCAGGTCGGCAGCGCGATCGGCGGCCCGCCGGGCTCGCCGGCCTGCGGAATCGCGATCCGCGGCGGCGGCGGCATCGACAGCACGGGCGGCGCGTCGGGCTGGATGCGGGGCATCGGCTCCGGCGCCGGTGCGAGACCGCCGCGCAGCCGGCGCGCGTCACGCTCGCGCTCGCCCCGCTGCCGCCAGGCCTCGGCCTGCGCGGGATCGATCGGGCGCGGCGGATCGAACAGCCCCCGCACGACCTCGACGGGCGCCGTCTGCGCGCTCGCGCAGGGCGCGCCGAGCCCCCCCAGCCCGACCGCGACGGCGAACGCCACACGCGCCCGCCAGACCTGCAGCCCCCGCCCGTGCATCTCAGCCGCCGAGCCGCGCCGGCAGCGTGGTGAACCCGCGGAAGCGGATCCGCCGGTCGCGGGTGGGCGCATCGCCCGGCTCGAGCCGCGGGAAGCGCGCGAGCAGCCGCCCGATCGCGATCCGCCCCTCCATCCGCGCGACGTTCATCCCCGCGCACGCGTGCTCGCCATGGCCGAAGGCGAGCTGCCGGTTGGGCTTGCGGCCGACGTCGAAGCGCTCCGCATCCGGGAACTGCGCCGGGTCACGGTTGGCGGCACCGATGCACAGCGTCACGAAGGTGCCCTCGCCGAACCTGCGCCCGCCGATCTCGGACGCCGCGGTCAGCATCCGGTTGTTGAGCTGCAGCGGGCTCTCCCAGCGCAGCATCTCCTCGATCGCGGCCGGCAGCAGCGACGGGTCCTCGCGCAGGCGCCGCTGCTCGTCCGGGAAGCGCATCAGCGCATGCAGACCGTTGCCCAGCAGGTTGGTGGTGGTCTCGTGGCCCGCGTTCAGCAGGAAGATGCAGTTGTGCAGCAGCTCGCCCTCGGTGAGCCGCTCGCCCCCCACCTCGCCCTGGATCAGCCGGGTCAGCACGTCCTCGTCGGGGTCGAGCGGATGTGCACGCCGATGGGCGACGAGGTCCCTGAGATAGGCCAGGAAGTCGGTCACCGCCCGGTTGCCGGCATCGAGCATCGCCTGCGTCGGGCGCGGCTCGAGGGCGGCGAGGATCGCCAGCGACCAGCCGCGCAGCGGCGCGCGGTCCTCGCGCGGGAACGACAGCAGGTTGCCGATCACCTCGACCGGGATGGCCGCCGCGAAGTCCTCGATCAGGTCGACCTGCGCACCCGCGGCGGCGCGCCCGGCCATCGCCTCGAGCAGCGCGTCGACCAGCGCGAGCACGCCCGGCTCCATCCGCACGATCGCCCGCTGGTTCACCGCGCCGAGCATCAGGCGCCGGACCCGCGTGTGGGAGGGCGGATCGTTGAAGACGAGGCTGCCGGTGTGATGCTCGAAGAGCGGCGTGTCGCCGTACTTGGGGCCGAACTCGCGCTTCTTGTCGGAGCTGACCGAGGCGCTGCGGTACAGGGCCGCGACGTCGTCGTAGCGGGTCAGGAACACCGCGCCCGAATCGAGCACGCGCACCGGATCGTGCTCGCGCAGCGCACGGTAGGTGGGGTACGGGTCGTCGTAGAACGACGCGAGCGGCGAGGACAGCTGGAACGTGCGGGCCAGCTCGGCAGCGGACGGGGTCTCCATGCGGCCATCGTAGCGCAGGCGCCCGTGCGCGCGGCGCCGGAAACGGCGAGGCCCCGCCTCGGCGGGGCCTCTGCACGCGTCGCACCGATCGCGGGCCGGGCCCGCATCGGCGCTCGGACCGCGGGGTCCGGCCGGGCCGTCAGATCACGGCCTGCGCCAGCTCGCCCTTGCGGTACTTCTCGACCATCACCGACAGGGCCGTCGCCTTGATCTTCGAGCCCTGGCCCGCGCAGCCGAACTCGGTGTAGCGCTGCACGCAGATCTTCTTGGCCGCCTCGCGCGCGGGCTTGAGGTACTCGCGCGGATCGAACTTCTCCGGATGCTCGGCGAAGAACTTTCGGATCGCGGCGGTCATCGCCAGTCGGATGTCGGTGTCGATGTTGATCTTGCGCACGCCGTGCTTGATGGCCTCCTGGATCTCCTCGAGCAGGTCCTGCGGCACCGACGAGGAGCCGTGCATCACCAGGTGGGTGTTCGGCAGGCGCGCATGGATCTCCTTGATCCGCGAGATCGCGAGGATGTCGCCGGTGGGCTTGCGCGAGAACTTGTAGGCGCCGTGGCTGGTGCCGATGGCGATCGCCAGCGCGTCGACCTGGGTGCGCTTGAC
>JAIYAG010000124.1 GCA_027489195.1 Burkholderiales bacterium
CAGCGCCGGGCGGGTCAGCGGCTGAGACAGCGGCTGGGCCAGCGGCTCGGACAGCGGTCGGGGCATCGGGCGCGACATGGATGCAGTCTGCGCCTGACACCACAAAGCGTCAACCTTGCCTTACACTCGGTCCGTGGAGACTGTATCCGGACGCTTCCCGTCCGACTCCCCGGAGCCTCGCATGAAGCCGGTCAAGCCTTATCTGTCCTTCGATCCCTCGACCGCCGGCGCGTCCGGCCACCCGCGCACCGGCGGCAAGCCGCATGCGATCGTCATCGGCAGCGGCTTCGGCGGGCTGGCCGCCGCAGTGCGCCTGGGCGCCCGCGGCTGGCGGGTCACCATGCTCGAGCGGCTCGACGGGCCGGGCGGGCGCGGCTACACCCACTTCCGCGACGGCTTCACCTTCGACGCGGGCCCGACCATCGTCACCGCGCCCTTCCTCTTCGACGAGCTGTGGGCGCTGTGCGGCAAGCGCCGCGAAGACGACGTCGAGCTGCGCGCGCTCGACCCCTATTACCGGATCCGCTTCGCCGACGGCAGCTGGTTCGACTACTGCGGCGATCCGGCCCGCATGCGCGCCGAGGTGGCGCGGCTCTCGCCCGACGACGTCGACGGCTACGAGCGCTTCATGCAGGTCGCCGAGCGCTGCTACGAGCTCGGCTTCGAGAACATGGCGACGATGCCGTTCGAGACCTTCGGCGATCTGCTTCGCGCGGTCCCGGCGATGGTGAAGATGCGCGCGTGGCGCTCCATCCACGCGGTGACGTCCAAGTACCTGCGCGACCCGCGGCTGCGGATCGTCTTCAGCTTCCATCCGCTGCTGATCGGCGGCAACCCGTTCTCGGTCACCTGCGCGTACAGCCTGATCCAGCCGCTCGAGCGCCGCCACGGCGTGCACTGGGCGATGGGCGGCACCGGCGCGCTCGCGCGCGGGCTGGTGAAGCTGATCGAGGGGCAGGGCTCGACGATCCGCTACGGCGCGACGGTCGAGCGCATCGTCGTCGAGGCCGGCCGTGCGCGCGGCGTGACGCTCGAGGGCGGAGAAAGGATCGACGCCGACATCGTGGTCTCGAACGCCGACGCCGCATGGACCTACCGGAACCTGGTGGCCCCCGAGCATCGCCGCACCTGGACGAACGCGAAGATCGAGCGCAGCCACTACTCGATGAGCCTGTTCGTCTGGTACTTCGGCACGAAGCGCCGCTACGAGGATGTGCCGCACCACATGATGGTGCTCGGGCCGCGCTACAAGGCGCTGCTCAACGACATCTTCAAGCGCAAGAAGCTCGCCAGCGACTTCAGCCTCTACCGGCACCGGCCCTCGGCGACCGACCCGTCGGTGGCGCCCGCCGGCCACGATGCCTTCTACGTGCTGTCGCCGGTGCCGCACCTCGACGCGGGGGTGGACTGGGCCGCGCGCGGCGACGCCTACCGCGACAGCATCGCCGAGGCGCTCGAGGCGACCGTGCTGCCCGGGCTGCGCGACGAGATCGTCACCTCGTTCTACACCACGCCGCAGGACTTCCAGGACCGGCTGCTGTCCTTCAAGGGCGCGGCCTTCGGCTTCGAGCCGCGCCTCACGCAGAGCGCGTGGTTCCGCCCGCACAACCGCAGCGAGGACGTCGAGGGCCTCTTCATGGTCGGTGCGGGCAACCACCCGGGCGCGGGCATCCCCGGCGTGCTGTCGTCGGCGAAGGCGCTCGAGAAGGTGCTGCCCGACGTGGCTGCCTTCGCACGCTGAGCGGCGGGCACGGCGCCGTGTCGCCGATCGTCTGGGAGCTCGGGCTGGTGGTGGGCGCGCTGGTGGTGTTCGTGGTCTGGCAGAAGGTCACGCTCGAGCGCGACATGCGGATCACGCGGGAGGCACGGGAGCGGCGCGAGGCGGAGGATGCAGCGGCTGCTGCTGCTGGTCGCGAGGAAAAGGACTCCGCGCGAGGTTGATTTCGACTGCGCGTGGGTCGTGGTCGAGTGCGAGTGCGAGTGCGTGCAGTCGACGGTCGGCGCGGCCCGTCGTCGCCCGGGGGCGGGCATCGCTGCGCTGACCCCGCGCCCTCGGGCCTGCGGCCCGAGGGTCCCCGCGAGGTGAGGCGGCGCGGCCTCACACTCCGCGATGCCCGCCCCCGGGCGACGACGGGCGAGACCACGGTGGCATGCGAAGCCTCTCACCCCAAAAAAAAGTGGGAGGGGGTAACGAACCGACCTTCGCACGAACCCCGGCGGATGCACACCTCGTCTCTCGGCGCCGCTGCCCTTCAGGCCGTCGCGCACCGACTGGGCCGCACCGTCTCGCGCAGGCGTCCGACGGGTATCGGCTGGCGAAGCCAGCCGACAGGCAAAAGCTGTCTGAGCCCCTGAAAGGGGCGAGTTCTTTTGCCGGCCCGTCGGGCGCCTGCGCGAGACGGGGACCCCGGGCGAAGCCCGGGGTGCGGGCCTCGGAGGAAGCGACGGCCTGAAGGGCAGCGGCGCCGCGCGCCAACCTTCGAGCGAGCGCCTCAACAGCACCCGAATCACCCCGTCCGCGGCATCCGCCAAGGCAGCATCAGCCGCACCACCGTCGACGCGAAACGCGGCACGTTCAGCGTCTCGTGCATCGAGGTCACGCGCTCGCCGAGCAGTCCGCTCTCGAGCACAGAGCGCACGTAGAACGGCGTGTCCTCGAGCGTCTCGACGACCCGGGCGGGTATCGCCGCATCGGTGCGCATCGTGCGGCCGATCCGCCACGCGGTGCGCGGCAGCACCTGGCGCGGTGGCGGCTCGAAGGACTCGACCTCGCCGTCGGGCCTGAAGCGCGCGGCGATCACGCGGTCGGACCCGGCCTTCTGGCGCACGTCGTAGACCACCGCGACCGAACCGTCCTTCAGCGACGCGCGCGACCAGTCCCATTCGACGAAGGGCCGGTCGACCGGCTCGTCGCCCTCGTTCGAGTCGAGGTAGCCCGGCCCGGACCACGACAGCGACGGGTCCTGCATCGTCACCTCGACGCGCGACGACGGCGCGATCGGGCCCCAGCGGTGCCGGCCCGCGTCGTCGAGCGTCGTGGTCCAGCGGCACAGCGCGTCGGGCGTCACCGTCACGCGGCCGCGCACCCGCTGACCGAAGGGCACCGCGCGCTCGTCGATGTCGATCGTGAGCCGCGTGCCGTCCCAACGCACCGACGACGGGCCGATCGTGAAGCTCGACGCGTCGCGCGTGACCCGCGAGCGGCCGCGCTCGGTCATCGTCCAGCGGCGCGCGCCCGGGCCGTACAGACAGACGTTGAGCGAGCAGTGGTCGTCGGGGTCGCCGTTGCCGCGCCCGTGCGCCCACGCGTAGTACGGCGAGAACACGCTGCCGACGAAGGCGATGATCGTCAGGCCGAAGCGGCCGTCGTCGCTCAGGGCGTCGACGTACCACCAGAGATAGCCACCGGGGACGACCGGCTGGTCGAAACGAGGCTGGCCGTCAGGGCCGCGGCCGCCAGTCGGCCCGACATGGCCGCCATCGGCACGCCCGGTCCCGGGTGCACGCTGCCGCCCGCCAGCCACAGGCCCGGCAGCCTGCTGCGCGAGGACGAGCGGCGAAACTGCGCCAGCCAGCCGTGCGAGGCCCGGCCGTAGAGCGCCCCGCCCGTCGCCGGGAACAGCCGCTCGAAGTCCGCGGGACTCGTCGTCACCGCGTCGTGGGGCCGGCGCTCGATCTGCAGGCCGCTGCGGGCCAGCAGGGAAAAGGCGCGTCGTTCGCACTGCTCGATCTCCGGAAGGTCGAAGGACCGCGCGTCGCCGACGGCGGGCGCGTTCACCAGGCACAGCAGCCGCTCGGGCCCCGACACCTCGGTGTCGTCGCCGCGGTCCTGCGCGCAGACGTAGACGGTGGGCTTGGACGGCAGCCGGCCGTGGCCGAACACGTCCGAGAACTCGGACGCGTAGTCGTCGTCGAAGAACACGTTGTGGCGGGTCAGCGGGAAGCCGGACGTCGGGGCGCGCATCGACCAGGTCAGCGCCGACAGCGAGCGCGCCGCGGGCGGCACGGCTGCAGTGGCGTCGCGCGCGGGCGCCCCGAGCAGGCCCGAGGCGAGGGCGCCGACGTCGCCGTTGAAGACCACCGCGTCGGCATCGATGCGCTCGCCGCCGGCGAGCATCACGCCGCGGGCCCGGCCCCCCTCGACGACGATGCGCTCGACCTGCGCGTTGCAGCGGATCGTCGCGCCGCGCCGGCGCGCCACGCGCGCCAGCATCCGTGCAAGCTCGACCATGCCGCCCTGGACCGACCAGACGCCGTCCATCTCGACCTGCGCGATCAGCACGAGCGTGGCCGGCGCACGAAACGGCGAGGCGCCGCAGTAGGTCGCGTAGCGGCCGAAGAGCTGCTGCATCCGCGGGTCGTGGAAGTGGCGCGCGAGCGAACGCCACAGGTCGCGCATCGGGCCCAGCCCCCAGAGCGCGGCCAGCCCGTCGACACCGAGCCCGCGCATGATCTGCAGCGGCCCGGGGCGCGGCGAGCGGATGTAGGGACCCTCGAGCGCCTGGTACACGCGCCGCGCCTCGTCGCGGAAGGCGGCGAAGCGGCGCGCCTCGGCGGGCCCCGCGAACGCGGCGATCGCGTCGGTCGAGCGTGCGGCGTCGGCGAACAGGTCGAGCCGGCTGCCGTCGTGCCACGCGTGGCGCGCGAGGACACCGAGCGGGGCGAGCGCGAGCTCCGCCTCGAGCGTGGTGCCGGCATCGGCGAGCAGCGCGTCGAACACCCAGCGCATCGTGAAGACGGTCGGGCCGCTGTCGATGCCCGCGCCGTCGACGACGATCTGGCGCAGCTTGCCGCCGGGCTCGGCCGCGCGCTCGAGCACCGTCACCTCGATGCCGCGCGACGTGAGGTCGAGCGCCGCCGACAGGCCGGCGATGCCCCCGCCGACGACGATGACCCGGTGTTCACGCAAGGCGGCGGCCCCGCCACGAGCCCTGCGCGCCCTCGGGCACGAAGCGCACGAACATCGACTCGGAGAAGAACGCCCCCTGCGCGGACGCGCGGATCGCGGCGAGGTGCGCGCCGGTGCGCGCGTAGGCGTCCATCGAGGCGACGCCGTCCCAGAGCGTGAAGGTGGCCTGGCGCAGGTACGGCGCTTCGCCCACGCCGGTGGCGAGCAGGCAGCCGTGCGCGGCCTCGAGCTCGTACTCGGCCTGCGGCTCCATCCGCCAGAAGCGCCGTGCCCGCGTCGGGCGGATCGAGGCGCGGGTGAGCGCGGCGATCGGCCCGTCGACGGGCGCGGTGGCGCCGATCGCCGGGCGCATGCCCGCCCAGCTGCCGCGCACCGAGTACGCCCGCAGCTTCACGGTGAAGCATTCGCGGGCGCGCGCGCGCCAGGCCTGGAACGGCCCGGTGGGCGACACGAAGGCGTCGGCCGAGGCCGCGTCGTCGAACACGCAGAACAGGCCCTGGATCGTCGCGCTCGGGGTAGTGCCGAACCCACCGCCGCGGCCGCTGCCCAGCACCTTCACGAAGCGCAGCCCCGGTGCGCCGCGCACCGCGAGGCGCCCGGTGACGAAGCGCAGCCAGCCCCAGCCGCGCGAGCGCGGCTCGAGGTCGACGAGCGCCAGCAGCGCGACCTGGGACGACAGCGCGCCCGGGTCGGACGGGCGGACGTGTTCGGGAACCCGGGCCTGGAGGCCGGCCACGGCGGACGTACCGTCAGCGCTCGCCGGCAGCGGCGCCGGCGCCGTCGGGCGTGTAGTCGCCCAGGCCGTAGCGGCGCAGCTTCACGTACAGGCTCTGGCGCGACAGCCCGAGCATCTCGGCCGCCGCCGCACGGTTGTCGCGCGTGAGCTGCAGCGCGGCCTCGATGCACAGCTGCTCGATCATGTCGGTGGTCTCGCCGACGATGTCCTTGAGCGGCACGCGCCCGACCAGCTCGGTGAGCTGGCCGACGGTGCGCGACAGCCCGACCGAGCTGCGGCCCTCGGCCGGCAGGCGGCGGCCGACGTCGCGGACCGTGAAGCCCAGGCAGGCATGGTCGCCCGGCACCGCTGTGGCCGAGATCTCCACCGTGGTCTCGCCGCCGAAGCGCCCGCGCATCACGGTCGGGAACAGGCGCACCGCGTCGTTCTGGCGCAGGGTCGCGATCAGCACGCCGAGGTCGACGCCCGCACGGCCGAGCCAGCGGTCGAGCGGCTCGCCCTGCACCTGCTCGGCCGAGTCCATCTGCGCCATCGCGACGAAGCTCGCATTGGCATAGAGGATGCGGCCGCCCGGATCGGTGACCACCAGCGCATCGGGCGCGCGGTCGACCGCGGCGAGCACCGCGCGACGCGTCGGCGCGGCCGAGACGTCGACGTCGCTCGCAGGCGGCGCGACGCGGACCAGGAACAGCGACACGCTGTCCTGGCGGAACAGCGACACCGAGACCGAGACCTGGCCGCCGGAACCTGCGACCGCGAGCCGCGTGTCGTCGGCCTGGCGCGCCGCCCGTGCGAGGTCCAGCAGCGACTGCAGCCCCGTGCGGCTGCCCGCATCGAAACACTCGGACAGCACCCGGCCGATCAGGCGGCGCGCCGCCTCGTCGAGCACGCGTGCGGCGGCCGGGTTCGCCTCGATGATCTTGAGCGTGGTCGCGTCGACGATCAGCACGCCCTCGGACACCGACTGGAAGAGGGCGCGATAGCGCGTCTCGAGCTGGCGCAGCCGCAGGTAGTCGCGCTCCATCGACTGCTGGGCGGAGATCAGGCGCTGCTGGATCGTCGCGAGCGGGCGCATGTCGCGGCCGATGGCGACCACCTGCTTGCCCGGGCCCGTCTGGATCGCCGAGTACATCATCGGCACGTCCACGCCCTGCGCCGACGGATGGTTCACATGGCGCCAGCGCTGCACCGGACCGCCGCCCGGATTGCTCAGCAGCGCCTCGACCTTCGGACGGCTCTCGATGGTGACCGTCTCGGTCCAGCGCTTGCCGATCCAGTCGTCGTGCGGCAGCTCGGCCAGGTCGGCATTGCCGATCGAGACGTCGCGGATCACGCCGGTCTCGTCGACCAGCAGTGCGACATCGGCCGCAGCGGCGATCAGCGACGCGGTGCTCTCCGCACCGAGGGCGGCAAAAGCGTGGAGGAAGGCTTCGGGTCGGTTCACGAAGGTCGTTGGCGTTGCGGCGGGCCTGCCGGCGGGGCCGGGCCTCGCAGGGCGCCGGTCCATCAGGCTGTCCGCGTTCAGGATTGGAGGCTGCGCATGGCGACGAAGGCGTCGGCCCGCTCGACGGCCTGGCGGGCATCCGCGGCGGTGAAGTCGGCACCGACCTCGGAGACCAGCTGGGGCCGGTCGACGAGGAGCGGGCCGCCGACCATCACGCCGACATGCGGGTTACGGGATGCGCGACGCAGGGCGAAGATGACCGATCGGACCGGCTGCAGGTGCAGGTCGGCGCCGATCGACAGCCCGACGAGGTCGAACCATTCGCTGCGCATCAGCGCGGCCAGGTCGCCCTCGCTGGCGCACGGATCGGACCACACGTCCCAGCCGGCACGGCGGAAGAACTCGGAGACCATCAGCAGCCCGAGCGTGTGCTGCGAGCCCGGCGCGGCCGCGAGCAGCGCGCGGCGCGGCTGTTCGGGGCGGGCGGTCCAGGCGCTCGGCAGCTGCGGGCTCAGGTCGAAGACGAGGTTCTGCAGCCGCCACAGTCCGAGCGTGACCTGGGCGAAGTCGCACTTGTCCTCCTCCCACATCACCCCGAGCCGGCGCGCGGCAGGCGCGATCAGGCCGAGATAGACACGCTCGAGGGCGACCTCGCGCTCGCGCAGGTCGGCGACGAAGCCCGCCAGGGCCTCGGACTCGTCGCGCAGCACGAGGGCCGTGAAGGTCTCCACGTCCTCGCCGCTGATGGCATCGGGGTCGTCGATCGTGCCGTCGGGCTCGGCCAGCGCCGCCGCGCCGTGCGCGAGCATGAGCCGAGGGATGATCTCGGTCTCGATCGTGCGCTGCAGCCACTCGCGGGGTTCGTGGGACTCGGCCAGCGTGCGCGCTCGGGTGGCGTGCTGCTGCGAGTCCTGTAAATGTCGTGAGCCTGTGGAGCCTGCTTCTTCGGTCGACCGTTCCATGTGCCCTCGCCCTCGACCGGCTGCCCTGCGGCGGGTCCGGTCGGCTTCGCTCGGCCGCGTCCTGGCTCTGCGAATGATCTGTCGGTGGGCGGAGCAGAGGCTCGACGGGCCGGTTGGCCGCGTCGGCACGGTACCCCGATAACGCGATGACAGTGTCTTGTCGGGGCTCGGCGACTGTCAAGGAGAACGGACGCCGATCCCGGTCAGGACTCGAATCTAGTGTCATGCGAGATGTACGTCAAGTTTGATTGACACATCTCCCGGCCAGGGCTAGATTGCCTCCATGGGCATCGAAACGGACGGATTGGCCGGGTCGTCGGGTCCCCGTCACTCTGGCGGGCGCACCCCTCTGTACACGGCCGAACAGCGCAAGCGGCGCGACGCATCGGGCTGGACCCTGGTCCAGGGCATCCTCGCACCGCTGCAGTTCCTGGTCTTCCTGGTCAGCCTGGCGCTCGTGCTGCGCTTCCTGGCCACCGGCGAGGGCCACCTGGCCGCCACGGTCTCGGTGGTCGTCAAGACGCTGGTGCTCTATACGATCATGGTCACCGGCTGCCTCTGGGAGAAGGACGTCTACGGCGTGTACCTGTTCGCGCCCGCCTTCTACTGGGAAGACGTCTTCAGCATGGCCGTCCTGGCCCTGCACACCGCCTACCTGGTGGCGCTGGCCACCGGGTGGATCGATGCCCGGGGCCAGATGATGCTCGCGCTCGCCGCCTACGCCACCTACGTCGTCAACGCCACGCAGTTCATCCTCAAGCTGCGCGCCGCGCGGCTCGACGCTGCCCGCGGCGCCACGGCGTCGACCGGAGTCGCCGCATGAACGCCGCGATCCCCATCCGCATCGAGGAGGCCGGCTGCGGCGCCACCGAGGTGCTGCGCCAGCGCGGCCAGCGCGAGGTGTTCTGCGGCCTGACCGGCATCGTCTGGCTGCACCGCCGGATCCAGGACGCCTTCTTCCTGGTGGTCGGCTCGCGCACCTGCGCGCACCTGATCCAGTCGGCCGCCGGGGTGATGATCTTCGCCGAGCCCCGCTTCGCGACCGCGATCATCGACGACCGCGACCTCGCCGGCATCGCCGATGCGCAGGACGAGCTCGACCGCGTGGTCGTGCGCCTGCTCGAGCGTCGGCCCGACATCCGGATGCTGTTCCTGGTCGGCTCCTGCCCGTCCGAGGTCATCAAGCTCGACCTGTCGCGCGCCGCCGCGCGGCTGTCGCAGCGCTTCTCGCCGGCCGTGCGCGTGCTGTCGTACTCGGGCAGCGGCATCGAGACCACCTTCACGCAGGGCGAGGACGCGTGCCTGGCCTCGCTGGTGCCGACGATGCCCGAGGCCGCGTCCGACTCGCCGCCCGCGCTGCTGGTGGCCGGTGCGATGGCCGACATCGTCGAGGACCAGTTCCGCCGCATCTTCGAGGAGCTGGGCATCGGCCCGGTCGCCTTCCTGCCGCCGCGCCGCGCGAACGAGCTGGCCAGCGTCGGCCCGAACACCCGCGTGCTGCTCGCGCAGCCGTTCCTCGCCGACACTGCGAAGGCGCTGGAGAACCGCGGCGCGACCGTGATGCCGGCGCCGTTCCCCCTCGGCGAGGAAGGCACGACCGCCTGGCTGCGCACCGCCGCCGACGCCTGGGGCGTGCCCGCCGAGCGCTTCGAGCAGGTGGTGGCCGCCCGCCGCGAGCGCGCGCGCCGCGCGCTGGCCGTGCACCGCGAGCGGCTCGCCGGTCGCAGCGTGTTCCTGTTCCCGGACTCGCAGCTCGAGCCGCCGCTGGCGCGCTTCCTGTCGCGCGAGCGGGGCATGACGCTGGTGGAGGTCGGCACGCCCTACCTGCACCGCCAGCACCTCGCGCCCGAACTCGCGCTGCTGCCCGCGGGCACGCTGATCTCCGAGGGCCAGGACGTCGACCGCCAGCTCGACCGCTGCCGCGCGGCGCGCCCTGACCTGGTGGTCTGCGGCCTGGGCCTGGCCAATCCGCTCGAGGCCGAGGGCCTGA
>JAIYAG010000430.1 GCA_027489195.1 Burkholderiales bacterium
CTCGGTCGAATCGATCTCGACCGCGCCGCCCAGCGAGGCGCTGTTGCGCTTGACCACGTCCATGCCCACGCCCCGGCCCGAGACGTCGGTGACCTGGGCGGCGGTGGAGAAGCCCGGCTCGAAGATCAGGCCGTAGACCTCCTGGTCCGTCATCTGGTCGCTGACCGGCAGGCCGCGCTCGATGGCCTTCTGCAGCAGCTTGTCGCGGTTCAGGCCGCGCCCGTCGTCGCGGACCTCGATCACGATCGAGCCGCCCTGGTGGGCCGCCGCCAGCGTCACCGTGCCCTGCGCCGGCTTGCCGGCGGCCACGCGGACCTCGGGCATCTCGATGCCGTGGTCGGCCGCGTTGCGGACCAGGTGGGTCAGCGGGTCGGTGATCTTCTCGATCAGGCCCTTGTCGAGCTCGGTGTCCTCGCCGATCGTCTGCAGCTCGACCTGCTTGCCGAGCTTGCCGGCCAGGTCGCGCAGCATCCGCGGGAAGCGGTTGAAGACGACCGCCATCGGGATCATCCGGATGGCCATCACCGCTTCCTGGAGCATCCGCGTGTTGCGCTCCAGGTCGGTCAGGCCGGTCGACATCGACTGGTGCAGGACCGGATCGAGCGCCTGGCCGGTCTGCGCGAGCATCGCCTGCGTGATCACCAGTTCGCCGACCAGGTTGATCAGCTGGTCGACCTTCTCGATCGGCACTCGGATCGAGGTGCTCTCGAGCGCGGTCGCCGCCGGTGCGGGCCGATCGGCTGCCTTGGCCGCCGGCTTCGGCGCCGGTGCGACGGGCGCCTCGGCGGCGACCGGAGCGGCGGCGGGCGTGCCGCCCTCGCCAGGCAGGTCGACGAAGAATCCGTAGTCGGTGTCTTCCTTCGCGGCGGGCCGGGGCGCGGCCTGCGCGGCCGGTGCCGCCGTGGCAGCGGCCGGGGCTGCAGCCGCGGCTGCGCCCATCCGGACCTGCGAGCGGTCGACGTGGAACGAGAACAGGTCGAGCAGGTCGCCGTCCGAGGTCGAGGTGACGATCCGGTAGCGGCGCATCCCCTCGGCGTCGGCGCTGCCGCCGTCGGTGGCCTCGATGCGGCCGAGGCCGGGGATCTCGGTGAACAGCTCGGCCAGGTGGTCGGCCGTCTCGGGCCGCTCCAGCGGACCGATCGCCAGCTCGATCAGGCGCTCGCCCTCGGCGAGCACCGGCTCGGGCAGCGTGGGCGCGACCGCGACCGGCGCGGGAGCGGCCGGAGCCGGCGCGGTCGGGGCCACCGGTGCGGCGGCGGCCGTGCCGTGCGCCAGCGCGCCGATCCGTGCGACGAGCTCGGAGCAGTCGAGCGCCTCGTGCTCGGCCGCGCCGGCCTGGTGGCGCGACAGCAGGTGCTTGAGCGCATCGCCCGATTCGAGCAGCGTGTCGATCATGCCGATCGTCGCCGACAGCTCATGGCGGCGCAGCTTGTCGAGCAGCGTCTCCATCACGTGCGTGAGGTCGGCGACGTCCTGGAACCCGAAGGTCGCAGCGCCTCCCTTGATCGAGTGGGCGCACCGGAAGATCGCGTTGAGCGCCTCGTCGTCGGCGTGCTCGACGTCGACCTCGAGCAGCAGCGTCTCCATGTTGGCGAGGTTCTCACCCGCCTCCTCGAAGAAGACGCCGTGGAACTGCGACAGGTCGAACGCGCCGCTGTTGTCTTGGGACTGTGTTTCGCTCATCGCGACCTCGCGGGGCTCACTGCGGCAGAACCTTGCCGATGACTTCGAGCAGGCGCGCCGGATCGAAGGGCTTGACCATCCACCCGGTCGCTCCCGCGGCGCGCCCGGCCTGCTTCATCTCGTCGCTCGACTCGGTGGTCAGCACCAGGATCGGCGTGCGCTTGAAGCGGTCCTGCTCGCGCAGCTGCTTGATCAGCGTCAGACCATCCATGCGGGGCATGTTCTGGTCGGTGAGGACCAGGTCGACCTGCTTGCCACCGATCTTGTCGAGCGCGTCCTGCCCGTCGACCGCCTCGATGACCTCGTACCCCGAGCTACGCAGGGTGAAGGAGACCATCTGACGCATCGAGGCCGAATCGTCCACAGCCAGAATCGAACGCATTCCCATCCTCCGGATCCTCAGAAGAGCTCGACCGAGCCCGCATCCACAGCACGTTGTGCGACCGGGCACGCCCGGTTCACCCACTGAACCTCGCAGCCCTCTTCCTCGCCGCCGATCGCCGCGTTCCCGAGGCAATCGGCCACCGACACCAGCCGACGCCGCGAGTGCGCGATCAGCTGGGACGCCATGTCCTGGAACTGCAGCGCAGTCATCGCCGCCCGCAGCTCGCCCGCCAGCGCCGGCTGGCGCGGGTCGGCGATGTCGGCGCTGAGCGCATGCGCCCGGCCGAACCGGTCGAGCAGCTGGTCCACCGCATCGGACAGCAGCCGCTCGAGGCGCTCGAGTTCGGTCCCGGCGGCCAGCAGTTCGTCCTGCATGTCCGCCGCGAGCCTCGCGGTCACCGCGCCACTGACTTCTTCAGGTAGTTGATCGCTCATCGCGCTTGATCGCCGTAGGAATCGGATGATTCTTCGCGTGCTAAAATCGTTGCGAGCAAGCCCGCACACCGGATGTGATTCTCGGCTGCCCAGGCACCGATCCAACTCGAGAAAAGACCGGGTGCATCCGACCATTTCCCCAGAGCCGACCGACGGTCCGGATACTGCCGACGAGCCGATCCGCCTGCTCGTCGTCGAGGACTCCGAGCTCGACTACGAGCTGCTGCTGCGGTCGCTGCGCCGCCAGCACCTGGCGCCCGACTCGGTGCGCGTCGAGGACGAGCCCGGCCTGCGCGCCGCGCTCGGCGCGGGTCCCTGGGACGCCGTGATCTCCGATCACCACCTGCCGCGGTTCTCCAGCGGCGAGGCGCTGCGGATCGTCCGCGCCAGCGGGTCCGACCTGCCGTTCATCATCGTGTCCGGCACCATCGGCGAGGAGGCGGCGGTGGCCGCGATGCAGGCCGGCGCAGACGACTACCTGATCAAGGGTCGCCTCGCGCGGCTGGGTCCGGCGCTGCGCAACGCGCTGTCGGCGGCCTCGGCCCGTCGCGAACGGGGCGCCGCGCAGCAGGCGCTGGCCGAGTCCGAACGCCGGCTGCGGGCCCTGACCGATCACCTGCAGCAGGCGGTCGAGGACGAGCGGGCCGCGATCGCCCGTGAGGTCCACGACGACGTCGGTGGCATGCTGACGGCGCTGCGCTTCGATCTGTCCTGGATCGAGCGCCACGGCGAGGAGCCGGTGCGGGCGCGGGCCCGCCAGGGGCTCGACACCCTCAACCAGGCGGTGCTGGCGGTGCAGCGGATCATGCGCAACCTGCGGCCGCCGGCGCTCGACGCCGGGATCATCGCCGCGCTGGATTTCCTCGTGCAGCAGTTCTCCAGCCGCACCGGCATCGACACGCAGCTCACCGCCAACCGCGACCGGATCGAGGTGAGCGAGCAAGTCGCCATCACCGTCTACCGCGTTGCCCAGGAGTCGCTCACCAACGTCGCCAAGCATGCGCAGGCGCGCCGCGCGCGCGTCGACCTGGTCATCCAGGACGACACGCTGTCGCTCGAGATCAGCGACGACGGCATCGGCATCCGGGCGGCCGACATCGACAAGCCGGGCTCCTTCGGCCTGCGCGGGCTGACCGAGCGCGTGCGTCAGGTGCATGGCTGGATCGACGTGGCGGTCGGCGAGCGCCGCGGCGCGGTGATGCTGACCATCCCCCTGACGCAGCAGGCGGCGTCACGACTCATGGACGAGAGCGACGCATGATCGACGTGGTGATCGTGGACGACCACGCGCTGATCCGGCGCGGCCTGCGCGACTCGCTGACCGAGGCCGGCGACATCCGCGTGGTCGGCGAGGCCGGCGACTACGGCGGGCTGCGCCAGCTGCTGCGCGAGACGCCGTTCGACGTGCTGCTGCTGGACATCAACCTGCCCGGGCGCAGCGGCCTGGACGTGCTGCACTCGCTGGCCGAGGAGAGCACCCGCGTGCGCGCGCTCGTGCTGACGATGTACCCGGAGGACCAGTACGCGATCCGCGCACTGAAGGCCGGGGCGATGGGCTACCTGAACAAGTCGGCCGACCCGTCGCAGATCATCACGGCGATCCGCACGCTGGCGGCGGGACGCAAGTACATCACCCCGGCGATCGCCGAGGCGCTGGCCACGCGGCTGTCGGTCGACGAGTCCGAGAAGCCGCACGAGCGGCTCTCCGACCGGGAGTTCCAGACGCTGATCCGGCTGGCGGCCGGCCAGCGCCTGTCCGACATCGCCGCCGAGCTCAGCCTGTCCCCGAAGACCGTGTCGGTCTACCGTGCGCGGGTGCTGGAGAAGCTGGCGATGCAGTCGAATGCGGATCTGACGGCTTATTGCTTGAGGAATGGGCTGATCGATTGAGTTTGCCGCCTCTCGGCGGATTCCCGTTCTCCACCCAGTAGTGCGCCGCAAGTATGCGGCGCCCCTTGATCCGGCTCGCCGCGGTGCGGCTCGAAACCCCGGATCAAGCAATCGCGACACAGTTCTTCCCGGCGTTCTTCGCCTGGTACATGCCGTCGTCGGCCCGGCCGATCGCGGTCTCCAGCGAATCCTGCGGATCGACGCGGGTGGTACCGGCCGAGAACGTGATGAAGATCTGCTTCGCGTCGAACAGGTACACCTCGCGGGTCAGCTCCCGCTGCGCGCGGACCAGCAGCTCGCGTGCCTGCACGTCGGTCATGCCGGGCAGCAGGATCACGAACTCCTCGCCGCCGTAGCGCGCCACGGTGTCGCCGGGCCGCACCTTGCCCTGGAGCAGGCCGGCGAGGTGACGCAGCGCGCCGTCGCCCGCCTGGTGACCGAGCGCGTCGTTGACCTTCTTGAAGTCGTCGATGTCGAGCAGCGCGATGGCGAGCGGATCGCCGGTGGCGCGCAGCGACGACATCGCCCGGTCGAAGGCCCGCTCGAGGCCGGCACGGTTCGCCGTGCGCGTCAGGTGGTCGGTCAGCAGGCGTTCGCTGGCCTGCGCCAGTTCGCGCTCGAGCCGCTCGACCTCGCCCTCGAGGGCCTGCGCGCGTTCCGAACGCTCGTCCAGGTCGCGGCGGGCCTCGTCGAAGGTCTGGTGGACTTCGTTCGCATCGGCGAGCAGGCCCCGCACGCGCTCGGCGATCCCCTCGAGCGAGTCGGCCGTCGAGATCGCCTGCAGATGCCCGCTCAGCGTCTCGCCGAATGCGGCGGTGTTCGAGCCGAGGTGCGTCATCTGCTGCACCAGATGCGGCAGCAGGTCGCGCAGCGACGACACGGCGTCGCGCCGGCTGCGGGTGATCGACTGCTGGGTCACCAGGGCCTGCTGCAGCAGCGAACGCGCGGCGGCGAGCGTGCGGCGGTCCGCACCATCGCGGACCGAGTCGCGCACCGCCTGCACCTGCGACTGGATCCAGCTGCCCTCCTCGGCGATGGCCTCGAAGCTGCTGCACAGCGACATCACGATCTCGACGAGCTCGGCATTGACCTTGCGCGACTTCGCCAGGTCGCGCTGCACGACGAGCGCGGCGTGAGCGGCGGCCTCGAGCGCATGTGCGTCGGCCGGTGCGACTGCGGGCTCCGCGACCACGTCGGCGACCGCCGAAGGCGCGAGCATGATCGCGGGCGCAGCGCCGGTCACGACCGGCGGGTCCATCCGCCACTGCACCAGCAGCAGCTCGAGCTGCGCACGCAGCGCGGCGTCGTTCGCCTCGTTCTCGTGCGCGGCGGCGACCATCGCGTCGAGCCGGCGGGCCTGCGGCCATTCGCGCCCGGACCGGCTGGCGGCTTCGATCACCGTGGCCAGGAGCGCGCCCCAGCGGCCGCGCGGTGTCTGCTTGCCGATCTGCAGCAGCGTCGACAGCGCCTCGGTCCAGCGCTGCTCGCGAACCGCCGACGAGAGCCCCGCGTAGGTCCCCTCGCCCGGCTCGGCGCGCTGCGTCAGCAGCCGTACCGACGCCTGCGCGACCTGCTCTGCATCGGCGCCGCCGCTCGGCCCGCCGATCTCGGCCCAGGCCCTGCGGTAGTTGCCCGGGGTCGGCACGAGCTTGCGCTCGGCAAGGTGGCGGATCGTCGCGCGGGCCGCGTCCGTGGCCGACATCGCCAGGTTGTCGGTGCGCACCGGCGGGGTGGACGGCTGGGACAGCTTCATGCCGCGACCTCGGTGGCCGCGACACCGTGCGCATCGGCGAACGCGAGCGCCTCGTCGATCGGCAGCGCCCGGCCGAACAGCCAGCCCTGCTGCATCGGGCAGCCGAGCTCGATCAGGACGCGACGCTGCGCGTCGGTCTCGACGCCCTCGGCCACCACCCGCAGGTGCAGGTTGGCACCGAGCTCGACGATCGCCCGCGCCACCGCGCGGCTGCGCTCGGACGCGTCGACGTCCTGGACGAACGAGCGGTCGATCTTGAGCGTGGTCAGCGGCAGCCGCGTCAGGTAGGCGAGCGACGAGTAGCCGGTCCCGAAGTCGTCGACCGCGAGGCCGGCGCCGAGCGCTCGCAGCGCGGTCAGCTCGGCCACCGCCACCTCGGCGTCGCGCATCATCCCGGACTCCGTCAGCTCGACCTCCAGCCGATCCGCCGGCACGCCGCTCGCCTCGAGCGCCGTCCGGAGCACGCCGGGCAGGCGTCCGGTGCGCAGCTGCTGCGCGGACAGGTTGACCGACATCAGGCAGTCGAGGTGACCTCGCCGGCGCAGCGCGGCGAGCGCCTGGCACGACTCGACGATCGCCCATTCCCCGAACGGCACGATCAGGCCGGTCTCCTCGGCCAGCGGGATGAACGTGCCCGCGGGCTGGGTCTTGCCGCCGCGGACCCAGCGCATCAGTGCCTCGAAGCCGACGACGCGGCCGTCGGTCGCATCGACCTGCGGCTGGAAGTGCATCGACAGTTCCTTGCGCGCCAGTGCGTAGTGCAGATCGCGCTCCATCTCGAGCCGATCGAGGCCGGCGCCCTCCATCGACGGCTCGAAGGCCAGCGCCGCATTGCCGCCGGCGGCCGAGGCCGCGCGCCGCGCGAGCTCCGAACGTGCGATGCGCCGGGCGGGCAGCTCGTCGTCTTCGCCGACGTGCACGCCGACCGAGGCGCGCAGGAACAGCTCGCGCGAGGCGATGCGGAACGGCTCGTGCAGCGCCTCGACGGCCCGCCGCCCGATGGCGAGCGCGGCTTCGCCGTCGGCGAGCCCCTCGAGCAGCAGCGCGAACGCATCGCCACGCAGGCTCACCACGGCTTCGATCCAGCCGTCCGCGCCGCGCTCGGCACCGCCCGCCGACAGACGGCGCAACCGCTGCGCGAGCTCCCCGACCAGCCGATCCGTGGACTCCTGGCCGAGCGTCTCGCCGATCTGGCGGAAGCGGTCGATGTCGAGCACGGCGAGGCCGAGCCGCCCGACGGTCTGCGGGGGCCGGGGCCGCTGCAGCCGCTCGAGCAGCCAGGTCCGGTTCGGCAGACCGGTCAGCCCGTCGTAGTGGGTCAGGCGGTAGACGGCCGCATCCCCCCCCGCGGACGGCGTCACGTCGTGGACGGCGCCGTTCACCTCGAGCATGCCACCCGCCGTGCACAGCACCTGGTGGACGTCGATGCGCAGCCGCCTGAGCCGCCCGCCGCGGGTCCGCACCTCGAGTTCGCGCCGCACCGTCGGGCCGCCCGCGAGCAGGCGCGCCATCGCCCGCCGCAACCCGCGGCGGTCGGCGGGCGCGATCAGCGCGAGCAGGTGACGGTCGTGCAGCGAGGCCGGCGGATCGCGCCAGTCCAGCAGCTTGAAGAGGTCGGCGCTGCCGCGCATGCGCCGGGCGGCGGGCTGCCAGTCGAATGCCCCGACCGTGGCGGCCTGCATGGCCGAGCCCGGCGCGGCATGCCCGCGTCCGGCATCGCGCTCGAGCCGCGCCATCTGCAGCACCCGCCGGATGCGGTGCGCCAGCAGCGTCCAGTTGCCCGACTTGATGCAATAGTCGGAGGCACCGGCCTCGCAGGCGCGGCGCGTCGCCTCGTCCTCGTCGAGCGAGGTCAGCATCAGCACCGGGAGCGCCTCGCCGTACCGCGTCGCCCGCACCCGGCGGCAGAACTCGAAGCCGTCCATCCCTGGCATCAGGACGTCGGCGACCACGCAGTCGATGCCGCCGGCCCCGAGCGCCGCGAGCGCGTCGTCCGGCCGCTCGAAGTCGAGCACCTCGAAGCCGCGTTCGCGCAGGGCACGGGCGGTCAGCAACAGCCCCATCGGGTCGTCGTCGACGAGCATCAGGCGTACGCCCGGCTCGGCGTCGGTCATCGTGAGAGAAGCGGCAACAGACATGCGGGGGGGGCGTCTTCTGCAGGCGGTCGTCGACTTTGGTGTTGTCGGCAGGCACGTCGCGATCTCGATCCCTGCGGACGCCGCCGGCCGACGAACGGCCCGTAATCCCCGAAGGGGTGCAGCCGGCGTTTTTGGGTTAAGGTTGCGGCGACCCCCTGCCGCATGACCCAGCCCCTCCACCGTCTCGTGCCCCCCCGCGGCCGACGCAGGCATCGCACGGCCGCGCACGGCGTGGCGGCGGCCTCCTGCATCGCCCCCGCGCTCGACGCCTGGGCGGCCCAGCCGGGCGCGGGCGACGCGGGCCTGCCGCTGGCCGTCCTGGCGGTCGCGGTCGCCGCGCTGGGCGGCCTCGGGCTGGTGGCCGCACGGCGCCTGCTCGCCGCGGGCCGCCGGGTCGCCGCACCGCCCCGTGAGGGGGCCTCGGCGGCGCCGCAGGCCGAGCCTCGGGCCGATGCACCGCCCCTGCCCCCCACCGCACCGTCGGCGCCGCTCGGCATGCGGGCGACCACGGAGCTCGACGTGTTCCGCCGGCTCAGCCGGGACGTCTACTGGGAGCAGGACGAGCACGGGATCCTCACCCGCGTCGACGACGGTTCGAGCGGCTCGCCGCTCAAGCTGCGGCTGGGCGAGCATCGCTGGGACGGCGGGGCGCAGCCGCTCGAGGCACCCGACTGGGACGCGCATCGCCACACGATCGCCCAGCGCGAGCCGTTCTCCGAGTTCGCCTGGGTCTGGGTGGATCCCGCCGGCCGCGTGCGCGTCGCGATCGACAGCGGCATGCCGCGCTTCGATCCATCCGGCCGGTTCA
>JAIYAG010000335.1 GCA_027489195.1 Burkholderiales bacterium
GCCTCGCCCTCCCGGCGGCGGCGCTCGCAGCCGCACTGGCCGCCATCGGGATGCCCGCGGGCGCCCAGGTGAGCGCGCCGCTCACCGGGCCCGGCGGCGCCGGCTGGGACGGCATGCGCACGCAGCGCACCAGCGGCATCGCCACCGACGGCCTGACGCCGATCGGCACGGGCACGGCGCCCGCGGCCGGCTCGCCGGACACGACCGCCGCCCCGCGCCGCACGTCGATCACACCCGGGCTGTGGACGCAGTTCACCTTCAGCGACAACATCGACCTGGCACCTCGCGGCCAGGAGCGCACCGGCACGCTGTTCGAAGTCTCGCCCTTCGTGCAGGCCGAGCTCAACTCGCCGCGCGCGGTCGGCTCGGCCTTCTACGCGGCCCGTGGCCTGGTCTACGGCGGCAACACCGCCCGCGACAACGAGCTGCGCCACGACCTGCGCGCCAACGCCGACTTCCGCATCACCGACCAGGCGCTGCGGCTGAACGCGCAGGCCTTCGTGTTCGACGTCAACCGCAGCCCGTTCGCCGCCTCCTCGTTCGACCCGGGCGCGCGCTCGACCACCCGCACCACCTACCAGCGCTTCGACCTCGCGCCGTATGTCGTCGGGCGGGCGGGCAACAACGACTACGAGCTGCGCTACCGCGTGAGCTACGTCGATCCGGGCGAGGGCTTCGTCAGCAACATCGGCAACGCGCTGAGCTTCAATGCCGGCACCTCGCCGGGCAGCTCGCGATTCGGCTGGCTGGGACGCGGCGACACGGCGCGCTACGCGTACGACAACGGCTTCGACTACACCAACAGCCTGGTCGAGGTGCTGGGTACCTGGGCGCCGACGCCGCTGCTGCGGCTGGGGGCCGGCGTGAACTATGCGGCCAGCAGCGTGCTGGCCGACGCCGACGGTCGCCGCAGCGGCGTCGGCCCCAGCGCCGCCGTCGACTGGCGTCCCGATCCGCGCACCCAGGTGGCCGCGCGCTGGACCGGCACCTACTACTCGAACATCCTGTCCGCCTCGGCCGCCCACCAGCTCGGTCGCATGCGGCTCGGCCTGAGCTGGGACCGCGGCATCCGCGACGGCAACCAGGCCGGGCTGCTGTACTTCGACCCGACCCGGCTCTTCGCGACGCCGTCGACGAGCGCGGCGGCGCTCGCGGCCAACGCCGCGTCCAACCCGCAGCCCGACTCGCTCGCCACCGGCGGGCCGACGGCCCGCGACCCGGCGACGACCGTCGGCGCGCCGCTGGCGAACACCTCCACGCAGAGTCCGATCGTGCGGGCGGAGTCGCTGATCGCCTCGCTGCAGGTCGCCGCGACGCGCAGCAGCATGCTGCTCACCGCCTACATGACGGACCAGCGTCCGGCACTGCGCATCCCCGGCTTCGACTCGGTCGCGGACGTCGACACCTGGGGCGTGCAGGGCCGCTACGACTACCGGCTCGATGCGCGGACCACGGCGATCGTGACCGCCGCCTACCAGCAGTCGAGCTCGCAGACCACCGCCACCGAGGCGCGGCTGACGGGCGTGACCCTGGGCCTGCGCTATCAGCTCACCCGCCAGGCGGCGGTGCTGGGCAGCGTGCGCAACGCCCGCCAGCGTGCCATCGTCGGCAACGCGGTGTCGTACGACGAGAACGCGGTCTCGGTGGCCGGCGAGTTCAGGTTCTGACATGGGCCGGGGCCCGACGTGGACATGATGTGGACATGACCCCGACGCGCGGCCGGGCGCCGCGCCGCGGCCCGCGCCCGGCCTGAGGCGCGATGCTCGCCGGGCTGCTGCGCCATTCGCTGAACTACGGTGCGGCGAGCGTGCTGGTCACGATCGCCGGACTGGTCACGTTCCCGATCGTCACCCGGTCGCTCAGCGTCGCCGAGTACGGCCAGCTCACGCTCGTCGGCACCCTGCTCACGCTGTGGGTCGGCCTGTCCAAGCTGGGCGTGCAGCACGCGAGCCTGAGGACCTACGCCGAGATGGCGGCGGGACGGCTCGGCGTGGATGCCCTCACCTGGCGCTCCACGGTGCTCTTCGGGATGCTCGGCAGCGGCGCCGTCGCGGCCGGCCTGGCCGCCGCCGTGATCACCGCCCTGCCCGAGGACTGGCTCGCCGACCTGCCCCACGGGCTGCTGCTCGCGCTGGTGGCGGGGCTGGTCGTGGTGCGCACCGTCGAGAGCGCGCTGACCAACCCGCTGCGCGCCCAGGAGCGCAGCGGCGTGGTCTCGATCTTCAACGTCGCGCGCCGCTACCTCGCCCTCGTCCTCACCATCGGCGTGCTGCTGGGCGTGTCCGCCAGCGTGGCCGGCTTCTTCGGTGCCACCCTCGCCGCCGAGGGGCTGGCGATCCTCGCGCTGGCCGCCTGGATGCACCGGCGCATGCCCTTCTCGCCCCGCGCGGTCTCGCCCCCGCTGCTGCGCACGATGGTGGCGTTCGGGCTGCCGCTGGTCGGCTACGAGGCGGCCAACGTCCTGCTGGTGCTCGGCGACCGGTACCTGATCCAGCATCAGCTGGGCAGCGAGCCGCTCGGGCTGTACGGTGCGGTCTGGAACCTGTGCGACTACCTGCGTGTCGCGGTCCTGCTGTCGCTCATCCAGACGATCGTCCCGGCGTACACCCGCTGCTGGGAGGAGTCTGGAGCCGTCGCCACCGAGGCGCTGCTGGCGCGCTTCACCGGCCTGTACGCGATGCTGGCGTTCCCGCTCGTCGCCGGCACGGCCGCGGTCGCGCCGATCGGCCTGCCGCTGCTGGCTTCCGAGCGCTATGCGGCGGGCGCCGGAATCGCCGGCTGGCTGCTCGCCGGGATGGCGATCGAGAGCTGGATCGTGGTGGCGAGCGCCGGGGTCATGCTGCGCAAGCGCACGCGCGCGCTGATGGTCGCGGTGGCGATCGCCGGTGTCGCGAACCTCGCCCTCGTGGCGGCCCTGCTGCCCTCGCTCGGCATCCTCGGCGCCGCGATCGCATCGGTGGTCTCGATGAGCGCGCTCGCGGTCGTGGTGATGCGGCTGGGCGCCTCGACGCTGCGCGTGTCGCTGCCCTGGCGCGCGCTGGCCGTGCATGCCGCGGGCGCGGCGCTGATGTACGCGGTGATCGTGCGCCTGGACGCCGGCTCGCCGGTCGCGACGCTGCTGCTGCAGGTCGGCGTGGGCACGCTGGTCTACGGCGCCTTCGAGCTCGTCTTCGACCTGCGGGCGCGCGAGCTCGCGCTCGCGGGCCTGGCGCGCGCGGGGCTGGCACCGCGATGAGCGCGCCCGGCCATCCGTCGTCGGCACCGCCCGCGCAGCTTGCGCCGCCCGCGCCGCTTGCC
>JAIYAG010000487.1 GCA_027489195.1 Burkholderiales bacterium
GGCGGCGCGGCGCTGTCGGTCAAGGCCGTCACCGGCTGCCCGATCAAGTTCGTCGGTGTCGGCGAGAAGCTCGCCGGCCTCGACGCCTTCCATCCGGATCGGATGGCCAACCGCATCCTCGGCATGGGCGACATCGTCGCGCTGGTCGAGCAGGCCCAGGCCAACGTCGACCAGCAGGCGGCCAAGGACCTCGCCGACAAGCTCAAGTCGGGCAACCGCTTCGACCTCAACGACTTCCTCGCGCAGATCTCGCAGATGAAGAAGATGGGCGGGCTGTCGTCGCTGATGGACAAGCTGCCGGCCCAGATGCAGGCCGCCGCGGGTCAGGCCGACATGGACCGCGCCGAGCGCGACATCCGGCGGATGCAGGGGATCATCCACTCGATGACCCCGGGCGAGCGCCACAAGCCCGAGCTGATCAAGGCCGCCCGCAAGCGCCGGATCGCCACAGGCGCGGGCGTGCAGGTGCAGGACGTCAACCGGATGCTGGCGCAGTTCGACCAGATGCAGTCGATGATGAAGAAGATGCAGAAGGGCGGCCTCGCGAAGATGATGCGAGGCATGAAGGGAATGATGCCCGGCGGCCCCGGCGGCCCCCGCTGATCCAGGACACCCGTATCCGATGACCCTCCCTGCCCCCACCGCCGCAGACCTGCCCGAGGGCATCGGCCGCGTGCTCACGGAGCCGGCCGACACCGCCGGCTTCCTGACCGACTGGCGCCGGCGCTGGACCGGGCGTGCGCTCGCGGTCGTGCAGCCCGGCTCGACCGAGGAGGTGGCGACGCTGGTGCGCTGGTGCGCCGCGCACGGCGTGCCCATCGTCCCGCAGGGCGGCAACACCGGCCTGACCGGCGGTTCGGTACCCGACACCTCGGGGCGCGCGGTGGTGCTGTCCCTGTCGCGGATGAACCGCGTGCGCGCGATCGACCCGGTTAACGACACGATGACCGTCGAGGCGGGCGCGGTGCTCGCATCGGTGCAGGCGGCTGCCCGCGAGGCCGACCGGCTCTTCCCGCTGTCCCTCGCGGCCGAGGGCAGCTGCACCCTCGGCGGCAACCTCGCCACCAACGCGGGCGGCACCGGGGTGCTTCGCTACGGCAACGCGCGCGAGCTGTGCCTGGGGCTGGAGGTGGTCACCGCCACCGGCGAGGTCTGGAACGGCCTGCGCGGCCTGCGCAAGGACAACACCGGCTACGACCTGCGCGACCTGTTCATCGGCGCCGAGGGCACGCTCGGCGTGATCACCGCGGCCACCGTGAAGCTCTATCCGCTGCCGGCCGCGCAGGTCACCGCGATCGCGGCGGTCGCCTCGCCCCATGCCGCGCTCGCGCTGCTGCAGCTCGCCCGCGGTCTGCTCGGGCCGTCGCTGACCGCCTTCGAGATGATGTCGGACGTCTGCCTGTCCCTGGTCGCCCGGCACTTCCCCGACTGCCCGAAGCCCTTCGCCGACGCGCCGCCCTACTGCGTGCTGCTCGAGACCTCCGACGCCGAGAGCGAGGCCCACGCCGCCGAGCGCTTCGACGCGCTGATGACGCGCGCGATCGAGGACGGCATCGTCTCGGACGCGGTGGTGGCGCAGTCGATCGCGCAGTCGCGCCGCTTCTGGGCGCTGCGCGAGAACATCTCCGAGGCGCAGGCCGCCGAGGGCAAGAACGTCAAGCACGACATCTCGGTGCCCATCTCCGCCATCGGCGACTTCGTCGAGCGCACCGACGCGCTGCTGGCGCGCCACTTCCCGGGCATCCGGATGGTGGTGTTCGGCCACCTCGGCGACGGCAACCTGCACTACAACGTCTCCCCGCCCCTGGGCGCGGAGGGCGACTCGCTGCTCGCGCAGCAGGACGCGATCAACGCGCTGGTGCACGACGCGGTGGCCGCGGCCGACGGCTCGATCTCGGCGGAGCACGGCATCGGCGTGCTCCGGCGCGACGAGCTGACGCGCTACAAGTCGCCGGTCGAGCTCGCGCTGATGCGCAGCCTCAAGCAGGCGCTCGACCCGCAGGGGCTGATGAACCCCGGGAAGATGCTCGCCTGATCGCGAGGCAGCGGGATCGACCCGCCGGCCGACCGCCGTCGGTACCCGTGCAACGGGTGGCTGTCACGAAACCGTCATCGAGGCCTAGACTGCAGGCAAACCCTGCGGTGACGCCTCCTCCGCCATGTGCCGCCTCCTCGCCTACCTCGGTGCGCCGACCTTCCTGTCGGAGCACGTCGAGCGTCCGCCGCGCTCCCTGATCGCGCAGTCGCTGACCGCCGCCGAGGCGAAGACGGTGACCCAGGGTGACGGGGTCGGCATCGGCTGGTACGGCGAGCGGCCCGAACCCGGCCTGTACCGCGAGGCACGGCCCGCCTGGTCCGACGAGAACCTGCGCGGCCTGTGCCGCCAGATCCGCGCCGGACTGTTCTTCGCGCACGTGCGCGCCGCCACCGGCACCGATGCCTCGCGCGCCAACTGCCATCCGTTCGCCGACGACCGCCACCTGTTCATGCACAACGGGCAGATCGGCGGCTACGGCCGCATCCGGCGGCGCGTCGAGGCGCTGATCGACGACCGCGTCTACCCCGCGCGGCTCGGCACCTCGGACTCCGAAGCCATCTTCCTCGCCGCCCTGTCCGGCGGCCACGCCGAGGATCCGGCCGCCGCGTACGCGCGGGTGCTCGGCGAGATCGTCGGGCTGCAGCGCGCGCAGGGCATCCGCGCGCCGGTGCGCTTCGCCGCCTGCCACACCGACGGCCGCACGCTGCACGCGTTCCGCTGGGCGTCCGACGACCGCAGCCCGTCGCTGTACCTGCGTCGGCTCGACGACGGCGTGGTGATCGCCTCCGAGCCCTATGACGACGCCCGCGACGCCTGGGAGGCGGTGCCCCCGGAGCGCTCGGTCAGCATCGGCCCGGACGGCGTGGTGCGCATCGAGCGCTTCGGGCCGAGCCCGCGGGCCGTCGCCGTGGCGGTGCCTCAGGAGGCCAGCGGCACCTGGCTCGAGGCCGGCGGCGTCTGAGGCCGACGGCCCGCCGCCCGGCCGGGCGCCCCGCTACGCGGCGCCTCGGCCTGCCCCGACGCCCATCGCGGCCACCATCCGCCCGACCGTCGCCGAGCCCGGGTCGCCGAGGGGCGCGACGATCGAGAAATGGTCGGCGCCCCCCACCACCTCCATGCGGACCCGGCGCGCGTCGTCGCTGGCCCAGGCGGCGGCGAGGTCGGCGCTCTGGCGCAGGTACTCGGGGCCCTCGGCCCCGCCCACCCACAGCGTCCAGTCGCCGCCGCGCGGCGGCGCCATGCCGACCGGCTCGGTGCGGCGCGCCTCGGCCTCGGAGATGGCCAGCGTGTCGTTCAGGTAGCTGAGCCGGATCGGCTCGAGGTCGTACAGCCCGCTGAACGCGAAGCCGCCCGCCGGGCGCGGCCCGGCGCCGGGGTCCGCGGCCACGGCCGCCGTCAGGTGCCCGCCCGCCGAATGCCCGCCGACCCAGACCCGCGAAGGATCGCCGCCGAACGAGGCCGCGTTCGCGATCGCCCAATCGACCGCGGCCCGGCACTGGCGCACCAGCACGTCCATCCGCACGCCGGGCACGAGGTCGTACTCCACGTTCACCACCGCCACGCCGTGCGGCACGAAGCCGAGCGCCACGAAGTCGTTCTGCGCCTTGGTGAGCGACATCCAGTAGCCGCCGTGGATCCAGACCAGCACCGGCGCGGGCGCCGCGCCGCGTGCGGCGTAGACGTTCACCGCCTGACGCTCGCCGTCGCCGTAGCGCACGTCGAGGCGCGGCGCGAGCGTGGCGCGGGCACGCTCGCCGTCGGCGTTCCAGCGATCGACGTGCGCCTGGAAGGTCGGCACCTTGGTGCGGTTGTTGTACTGCGCATCGAGCGCGTCGCGGTCGTAGCCGCGGAAGATCGCCTGGCCCATCGGATCAGTCCTTGGAGTGAGGGTTCGCGGCGGCCGCCTGCTCGCGCAGCACCCGCTTGAGGAGCTTGCCGGTGGCGCTCTTGGGGAGCTCGGCCACCACGTCGACCCGCACCGGCACCTTGTACGCCGCGAGATGCTCGCGGCACCAGTCGATCACCTGCTGCCCGGTGAGCCCCGAGCCCGGCGTGGCGACCAGCGCCACCGCCACCTGCTCGTCCTTCACCGGATCGGGGACGCCGTAGACCGCGCACTCGTGCACGCCCGGCATCCGGTACAGGTACTGCTCGACCTCGGCCGGCCAGACCTTGAAGCCGGACACGTTGATCATGTCCTTCACCCGGTCGACGATGAACACGTAGCCGTCGTCGTCCATGCGGCCGATGTCGCCCGAGTGCAGCCAGCCGTCGCGCAGCGCCTCGGCGGTCTCGGTCGGTCGGTTCCAGTAGCCGGCCATCACGCCCGGGCCGCGGATGACGATCTCGCCCCAGTCGCCGCGCGGCCGCTCGTGGCCCTGCTCGTCGTGGATGGCGATCTCGAAGTCGGCGACCGCGCGGCCCACCGAGCCGAACCGGTGCTCGACCGCGTCGTTGTAGGCGGCGAACGGCGAGCACTCGGTCAGGCCGTAGCCCTCGAAGATGCGGCGCCCGAAGCGCTCGGTCCAGCGGCGCGACACCTCCTCCGGCATGGTGGACGCGGCCGACATCTCGTAGCGGATCGAGGACAGGTCGCGCTTGGAGAGGTCCATGCCGAGCAGGCCGATGAAGATCGTCGGCACGCCGAAGAACATCGTGATCCGGTCGCGCTCGATCGCCTCGAGCACGACGTCGGGCACGAAGCGACGGAACAGCGCCACGGTCGCGCCGGCGTGCACCGCGCCGTTCAGGATGTAGTTCTGGCCGTAGACGTGGAAGAGCGGCAGGAAGAGCGCGAGCCGGTCGTCGGCGCGGTAGCCCGAGGCGGCGGCGGCGGTGGCGACGTTGGTCGCGATGTTGTGCTGGGTGAGGGTCACGCCCTTCGGGAAGCCGGTGGTGCCCGACGAGTAGAGCAGCGAGGCGGGATCGTCGCTGCGGCGCTCGACCGGCTCGAAGGGTCCGGCCTGCGCGGGCACGGCGGCGAGCCAGTCGGCGAGCGGCTCGGTGCCAGGGGGCGAGGCCCCCGGAGCGCCGTCGCAGACCACCACGTGGCGCACCGCCGGGCAGCGCTCGCGCGGCACGAAGCCCGCGAGTTCGGCGAGGGTGAGCACCACCGCCGCGCCCGAGTCGTTCAGCAGGTACTCGACCTCGGCAGCCTTGAAGATCGCGTTGATCGAGACGGTGATCGCGCCGAGCAGCTGCGTGGCGTAGTACGCGACCGCGAAGTCGGGCACGTTGGGCAGGTAGAGCGCGACGCGGTCGGCCGGCCCGACGCCGTGGGCGCGCAACGCATGGGCGAGGCGCGAGGCACGCGCGTCCAGGTCGCCGTAGGGGATCGTCGCGCCCTCGAAGAGGATCGCGGGGTGCGCGGGCGTCTCGGCGGCCCGTCGGCGCAGCGTGGCGGCCAGGTTCATGTCGTGATCCTCCGGCGCCGATTATCCACGCTTCGCGCGGGCGGCTAAGATCGGCGCTTTCCGAACGCCGCCGGCCCGCACGATGTCCGACACCACGCCCCTCTTTCGCCGCCCCGCCACGCTCGAGTGGCTCACGCAGATCCACAAGGACACCGCGGTCGAGCGGATGGGCATCGAGTTCACGCAGGTGGGCCCCGACCGGCTGGTCGCCCGCATGCCGGTCGATGCGCGCACGAGGCAGCCGATGGGCATCCTGCACGGCGGCGTGTCGGTCGTGCTCGCCGAGACGCTCGGCAGCTGCGCGGCTTCGCTGACCCTGCCGCCCGACCGCTATGCAGTGGGCCTGGACATCAACGCGAACCACATCCGCGCGGTGAAGAGCGGCTGGGTCACCGGCACCTGCACGCCGATCCACGTCGGCCGCAGCACCCAGGTCTGGGCCATCGAGATCCGCGAC
>JAIYAG010000037.1 GCA_027489195.1 Burkholderiales bacterium
ACGCACGCGCTGGCCGCGGCGACCTGAGCGCGGCCGGCCCGGCCGGTCTGCGCGCCCTGCGGCTCAGCGCTCCTCGCGCAGCGACTCCCACTGCTCGAAGCTCAGCACCGTCGGCGCCACGAGGGGCCGGGCGGTACCGGCCCGGAAGAACGGGTTCTCCCGATACGCGCCGGACAGGCGCGCGCCGCCGACGTTGCGTACGACCTTCACCAGACCGCGCAGCGTCTCGCGCGGGGTCGACGGCCTCCGCTCGAGGGCCGAATCGGTGCTGACCCTCATGCGGGCCGGCCCGAGCGCCGCGTCCAGCGTGTCGGCCGAGACGTCGAGACAGCCGCGGACCAGGCCCACGTACGACAGCTTCGGGTCGCGAGGGGTGTTGCCCACGGGGGTCCGGCAGCACGCCGCGTACCACCGGTACAGGCCCCTCGGCGTGAGCGACACGCACTGCAGGCGCTCGAGGCCGCGATCGAATGCCACGAAGCGCGGCAACGTGGCGAGCACCTCGGTGCCGCCGGCGGCGTCGAGCGTGCGTTCGGGCTCGCCCAGCCAGCGCGCGAACGAGCGGCAGTCGCGGCAGTAGCAGACCGCGCGGCCGGCGCGGTGGGGTGATCCGACGCGGCCTTCGAGGGCGCCGCAGCGGCAGCGCAGCGGGAGGTCCGCCGTCATCGCTCGGGGAAGGCGTGGATCATGTCGGGCCTGCTGCGGTCAAGGTGCCGCGAGGATACCAACACGCGATCGCCGGCCCGTTCCGGCCCGGCCGGGCCCCGCCGTCAGGCGGGGAGGGCGCGCGTCGGCCGCGCGCGGCCGAGCAGGAGATGGACGGTTCCGGCGATCGCCAGCAGCAGCACCGCGCCCACGCCCCACAGCACCCAGACCACGACGACCAGCCAGCCGCTCGCCGCGCCCAGCGCGGGCAGCAGCCCGCCCAGGGCATCGAGCGTCCACAGCAGGGCCTGCCGGAACGCCTCGATCATCGGCGCGTCCACCCAGAGCGCCGCCCAGGCCGGTACCGGCCAGCGCGCCGCCGCCCCGGCCAGGTCGGTCGCCTGGCCCGAGGCGAGGAGCCGGCCGGCCCACTCGACCAGCTCCGCCGAGAGCAGCGCGCCGCCCGTCCAGGCCGCGGCGAGCAGCCCGGTCACGATCCACAGTGCGGTCTTCATGGCGTGCCGGTACCGAGCCGCGTCAGTCGTTCGAGCCGCCGAAGCCCAGCAGGCTCAGCAGGCTGGAGAACAGGTTGAAGACCGACAGGTACAGGCCCACGGTGGCCATCACGTAGTTGGTCTCGCCACCGTTCACCACGCGGCTCGTCTCGAACAGGATGAGCGCTGCCGACAGCAGCGCCACCATGCCCGCCACGGCCAGGCCGAGCGCCGGGATCTGCATGAACACCGCGCCCAGGCCGAGCAGCAGCGCGATCACCATGCCGGCGAACAGGAAGCCGCCCATGAAGCTGAAGTCGCGGCGGCTGGCCAGCGCGTAGGCCGACAGCGCGAGGAAGGTCGCGCCGGTCGCGGCGAGCGCGAGCGTCACCACCTGCGCGCCGCCGGGCAGCGACAGCGTGCGGGTCAGCAGCGGGCCGAGCGTGTAGCCCATGAAGCCGGTCAGCGCGAAGACCGCCGGCAGCGCCCAGACGCTGTCGCGGACCTTGCTCACCAGGAAGAACAGGCCGAAGAAGCCGGCCAGCGTCAGGACCAGGCCGGGTGCGGGCAAAGCGAGCGTGACGCTCGCCGCCGCGACTGCCGCGCTGAACAGCAGCGTCATCGACAGCAGCGCGTAGGTGTTGCGCAGCACGCGATGTGTGCGCAGGGTGGACAGCGCGGCGCCTGCGGCATCGCCGTAGGCCGCGCCGGGACGCAAGGTGGAGGTGCTGCGGTTCATGTCGGGGTCTCCGGAGGGACGGGGAAGCAGGCGAAGGGGTGTGGGGGCTCAGAGATCGGATTCGACCAGCCGCGGCCGCGCGCGCCGCGGCGCGCTGCTGCGCTGCCAGGTGCGCTGCAGCAGGCGCGCTGCACGGTTGAGCGCCGTGTCGATCGCGACGCGCCAGTCGGCGGCGACCGATGCCACGACGACCTTGCGGCGGCCGACGGTCTCGAGCTCGACCTGGCAGTGCTTGTCGACGCCGCCGCGCGGGCCGTTGACGTCGGTCAGCCTGACCGTCGCCTGCGGCACCAACCAGGCGAGGCGGCGCAGCACGAAGCGCAGGCGTCGCTGCGCGAGGTCGCGCATCTCGGAGGCGGCGGGGTCGCGGGACTTGAAGAGGATCTGCATGACGAGACTCCTTCGGTCGGGGTCTGCCGATGGTGCGGCATGGACCGTCTCCGAAAAAGCAGCAATTCAAGGAATGTAGGTTCGGAAAAACCGAACCTGGAGCGGCTCAGCCCCGCGCCGCCTCGAGGATGCGCGTCACCAGCGGATGGTGCCGGCCGCGCCGCGAGCAGATCGCGTGGATCTCGTCGGTCACCTCGTCGCTGCGCCCGAGCAGGCGCAGCCCGCGGGTCATCGCGACATCGCCGGCGCCCAGGCTGCTCACCGGGAAGACGCCCATGCCGCGCGCCGCGAACACGCTCAGCAGCGCGCTGTCCTCGAACTCGCCGACGATCCGCGGCCGCAGGCCGAGGGCCTCGAACCAGCGGTCCAGGCGCGGACGCAGCGCCGAGTGGGCGGTGGGCAGCAGCACCGGCAGGCCGTCCAGCGACCCGGGGAAGCGGTCGACCTCGGCCTTGTGCACCAGCGCGGTCGGCCCGTACCAGTCGACGGGCGCGGCCACCAGGCGCTCGCTAGTCAGGCGCAGGGCGGGGTTGGGGGGCGGCGGCTGTCCGGCGAGCACCAGGTCGAGGTGATGCAGCGCGAGTTCGGCGAGCAGCTGCTCGAACTCGCCCTCGTGGCACAGCAGCCGCAGGGACGGGGTGGCCAGCACCGGCTCGAGCAGCGCATGCGCGGCGAACTTCGAGAGGCCGTCGGACAGGCCGACGGCGAGCCGCGCGACCTGGCCGCTCGCGGCCCCCCGCACCTCGTCGGGGATCGACGAGCCGATCCGGAAGATCTCCTCGGCGCGCGAGAAGGCGGCCTGGCCGGCCTCGGTCAGCGCGACGCCCCGGCCGGCCGGCTTGAGCAGCTGATGGCCGAGCGAGCGCTCGAGCTCGCGCACCTGGGCGCTGATGGTCTGGACCGCCATGTCGAGGCGGGCGGCCGCGCGTGCGAAGCCGCCCTCCTTGGTGACGACCCAGAAGTAGTACAGGTGGCGGTAGTTCAGCATGGGGTCGGCGGGCGTCCTGCGTGCAGTGGGGTCCCGGGCCCGCTCGGGCGGCCCGCCGACGGGCTCAGCCCTGCGGCTGCCAGCCCGGCCGTCGCTTCTCGAGGAAGGAGGCGATGCCCTCGCGGCCCTCGTCGCTCGCGCGGGCGGCGGCGATGCGGCCCGCGGTGTCCGCCGCCAGCGCATCGTCGACCGGGCGGCCCGTCACGTCGCGGATCAGCCGCTTGGTCGCGGCCAGTGCCGCGGGGCCGCCGAGCAGCAGGTTCCCGAGCATCGTGTTCACCGCGGCGTCGAGCTCCTCGGGCGGCGCGATCTCCTGCACCAGGCCCATCCGGTAGGCCTCAGCGCCGTCGAAGACCTCGGCGCTCAGGAACCAGCGGCTCGCGGCGCGCGGGCCCATCGCACGGATCACGTAGGGGCTGATCATCGCGGGGATCAGGCCGATGCGGACTTCGGTCAGGCAGAACTTCGCGTCGTACGAGGCGATCGCGATGTCGCAGGCGGCGACCAGGCCGAGGCCGCCGGCGAAGGCCGGGCCGTGCACGCGCGCGACCGTGGGCTTGGGCGCCTCGGCGATCGTGCGCAGCAGCGCGGCGAGCCGGGCGGCATCGGCCTGGTTCTCGGCGGCGCCGTACTGCGCGGCCTCCTTCATCCAGTTCAGGTCGGCGCCCGCGCAGAACGCCTTGCCGCGGCCGGCGAGCACGATCGCGCGCACGTCGTCGTCCTCGGCGGCGGCGCCCACGGCATCGGTCAGCTCGGCGATGAGCTGCGCGCTCATCGCGTTGCGGACGTCGGGCCGGTTCAGCCAGATGACGGCGACGCCCTGCTGCAGCGTCGTCTCGAGGGTGGTGTAGGTCATGGCGGGCCTGCGTCGGTCGAAGTGCCGGGAGGATACCAACACGCCACCGGCACGTGCCGGCGGGGCGTCCGGGCCGATGCCGACGCTACTTCGAGGCCGGGGCGGTCGAGGGGGCCGGGGTGGCTGGGGCGGCAGGCGCGGCAGGCGCGGCAGCCGTGGCCGACCGGTCCCGCATCAGGCCGAGCCCCGCCGCGAAGCGGTCGAACTCCGGCAGCCAGATCGCCTGGCCCGCACGGCTGCCGAACATGGCGTGGGCGTCGCCCGGTGCGAAGGTGCCGAAGGCGACCATCGACGCGCGGCCGCCCGCGCCGACGTAGGCGGCGTGCATCGCTTCCCAGACGGGCCGGCTCCAGTAGCTGTCGTTGTCGCCGTAGAACCAGAGCGAGGGCAGGCGCGACTGGCGTCCGTAGGCCGCGAAGGTGCGCGCGAGCCCGTCTTCCCAGGCGACGCAGTCGGTGTTGCGCAGCCCGCCGGCGAAGTTCACCAGGCCGAGCACGCCGGGCCGGTTCAGCGTGCCGAAGGCCAGCGTCGTTAGCCCGCCGTGCGACTGCCCGAGCACGACCGTGCGGGTGAGGTCGGCCTCGGGCAGGGTCGCGAGGTGATCGAGCACCGCGGTCACGTCCTCGGCCTGCGCCAGGCCGTTGCTCTCGACGTTGCAGCCGACCCCCATGTAGGTGCCGGTCGACTTCCAGAAGCCCTGGCGCATCGGCAGCACCACCAGGAACCCGCGCTCGACGAGCGCC
>JAIYAG010000570.1 GCA_027489195.1 Burkholderiales bacterium
AGCCCCAGGGCACGTCCCGCATGATGTACTCGACCGACTCGAACGCGCGGGCCGCGTCGGGCTTGTAGTGCATCGTGAGGAAGATGCCGGTCACGATCTGGATGACCAGCACCAGCATCGCGAGCGAGCCGAAGAAGTACCAGAAGTTGAAGTTCTTCGGAGCGTAGTACTCCGACAGGTGCGCCTTGTAGTTGGCCGTCAGCGGGAAACGCTGATCGATCCAGCCCAGGAGGCCAGTGGTTTCTATCTTCTTTTCGGCTGCCATCGGATGCTCCTCGCCAGACTGCTCGAGAACGGTGATACGGGTTGTACGTGCGTGCGGGGGATGACGCTGGGAACGGCCGCGGGTTGCACCCGTCGACCGCCTTTCGTCAGGCCTTCTTGTCTTCGCCGATCAGCAGACGGGTATCGGAGAGGTAGGTGTGCGGCGGGACGTCGAGATTGGCGTTGGCCGGCTTGTTCTTGAACACCCGTCCGGACATGTCGAAGGTCGAGCCGTGGCAGGGGCACAGGAAGCCGCCCTGCCAGTCGTCGGGCAGCGAGGGCTGGGCGCCGGGCTGGAACTTGTCGGACGGCGAGCAGCCCAGGTGCGAGCAGATGCCCACGACCACCAGGTACTCGGGCTTGATCGAGCGGGCCGGGTTCTTCGCGTAGGCCGGCGTCGGGATCTGGTACGACTTCTCGGAGTTCGGGTCCAGCAGCTGCGACTCGACCTTCTTCAGGCCTTCGAGCATCTCGGGCGTGCGGCGGACGATCCAGACCGGATTGCCGCGCCACTCGACGCGGCGCAGCTCGCCCGGTGCCATGCCGGCGATGTCGGCCTCGACCGGCGCACCGGCGGCCTTGGCGCGCTCGGAGGGCTGGAAGGTGCTGACGAAGGGGATCAGGCAGGCGGCGCCGCCGACCGCGCCCACGGCGCCGGTGACGGCGATCGCGTTGCGGCGGGAGGGATCCAGGGACGACGGGGGCGTGAACGACACGCTGCTCGAGGATTGATCAGCCATTGAAACCTCGGTGAGGGGTCGGGGATGGCGAATTCGGCCGCCCCCGGACGACAACCCGAGATTCTAGCTTATTGCGCCGCAACGGCGAAAGCACGGGGACATGCACCGGGTCCGTGCATCGCGCGCCGCAACGCCGGGCGGCAGGTCGATCGGCGCGCCGGGAAGCACGTCGCCCGGTGAGCCGGGGCCCGCCGCACGGCGAGCGTCTCGACATCGTGGCCGCAACTGCATCCCGCGGCGATTCCGCAACGTTCAGACACGATCTGAGCGCCACGGAGCAAGCCCCGCGCGGGGGTCGCATGCTACGTTCCGCAACACGCGGGCAACGATCCCGCGCGTCCTTTTTCCATACACAAGACGGGGAACCTGAAGATGAGCCTGCTGTCCGAGTTTCGCGAGTTCGCAGTAAAGGGTAATGCGTTCGACCTGGCGGTCGGCGTCATCATCGGCGCGGCCTTCGGCAAGATCGTCGACTCGATGGTCGGCGACCTCGTGATGCCCTTCGTCTCCGCCCTGATCGGCGGCAAGGTCGACTTCACGAACATGTACTTCGTGCTCGGCACCCTCCCCGAGGGCGTCGCGAACAACCTGGACGCGCTCAAGAAGGCCGGCGTGCCGGTGTTCGCCTACGGCAGCTTCCTGACCATCCTGATCAACTTCATCCTGCTGGCCTTCGTGATCTTCATGCTGGTGCGCTACCTGAACCGCATGAAGGCGAAGTTCGTCGCCGAGGAAGCCGCCGCGCCGGCCGCCCCGGCCGCCCCGCCCGCCGCCGAAGTGCTGCTGGCCGAGATCCGCGACGAGCTCAAGCGCCGCCCGGCCTGAGCGAACACGGCGACCCGTCCCGGCTCAGACCGGGTTCGGGTCGTCCACGAAGTCCACCTCGATCCCGAAGCGCGCGGCCACGGCCGCGCCCAGCGCCTGCACGCCGAAACGCTCGGTCGCATGGTGGCCGGCAGCGGCATAGACGACGCCGGCCTCGCGGGCCAGATGGGTGGTGCGCTCGGCGATCTCGCCGCTGACGAAGGCATCCGCGCCGGCATCGATCGCCTGCTGCAGCATGTCCTGCGCGGCCCCCGTGCACCAGGCGACGCGCCGGATCGGGCGCTGCAGGTCGCCCACCAGCAGCGGCACCCGGTCGAGCGCCCCGCGCAGCCGCTCGCCGAGCGCCTCGGCGCCGATCGGCGCCGGCAGCTCGGCGATCCGCAGCAGACCGTCCCGCCCGAAGGCCTCGCCGTCCGGCCAGCCGAGCCGCCGCGCGAGCTGCACGTTGTTGCCCAGCTCGGGATGCACGTCCAGCGGCAGGTGGTAGGCGTACAGGCCGATGCCGTGCGCGAGCAGCGTCGCGAGCCGTTCGCGCTTGGTGGCGATCACGCGGGGGTCCTCGCCGCGCCAGAACCAGCCGTGATGAACGAGGATCGCCTGCGCGCCGCGCGCCGCCGCCGCCTTCACCAGCGCGAGGCTCGCGGTGACCCCGGTGACCATGCGCCGCACGTCGGCCTCGCCTTCCACCTGCAGACCGTTCGGGCAATAATCGTCGAAGCGCCGCGCCTCGAGCAGCCCGTCGAGCCACGCGGCCAGATCCGCGCGCGACACCGATCGCGCCGCGCCCAGACCGCCCCGCAGCCCCCCATCCTCGTTCGCGTTCATGCTCAAGAAGCTCTGGTTGACGTTCGCCCAGGCCGTGACGGTCGGGCTCGCCGGTGTCTTCGTCGTCGCGACGCTGCGACCCGAGTGGCTGCCCGAGCGGCTCTCGCCCCCTGCCCCGATCCCTTCGCCTGTTCGCGAGGCACCGGCCCCCGGGGCCGCCGCCGGCGCGCCGACCGCGTCGATTCTGTCATACGCCGAAGCGGCCCGCCGCGCGACGCCCACCGTGGTCAACGTCTTCACGACCAAGGAGACCCGCGCCGCCCCCGACCATCCGTTCTTCAGCGACCCGCTGTTCCGCCGCTTCTTCGGCGACCAGCAGCGCCGCCAGCAGACCTCGAGCCTCGGCTCGGGCGTGGTGGTCGGCGACGACGGCACGATCCTCACCAACCATCACGTCGTCGACGGCGCCGACGGCATCGAGGTGCTGCTGGCCGACGGCCGGCGCGCCAAGGCCAAGCTCGTCGGCTCCGACCCCGAGACCGACCTCGCGGTGCTGCGCATCGACCTGCCCGGCGTGCCCTCGATCGTGCTGGCCGACTCGGACAACGCGAAGATCGGCGACGTGGTGCTCGCGATCGGCAATCCGTTCGGCGTCGGGCAGACGGTGACGATGGGCATCGTCTCGGCGCTCGGCCGCACGCAGCTCGGCATCAACACCTTCGAGAACTTCATCCAGACCGATGCGGCGATCAACCCGGGCAACTCGGGCGGCGCGCTGGTCGACACCGAAGGCCGGCTGCTCGGCATCAACACGGCGATCTACTCGCGCAGCGGCGGCTCGCTCGGCATCGGCTTCGCGATCCCGACCTCGACCGCGCGCAACGTGATGGAGCAGATCGTGCGCAACGGCGCGGTCGTGCGCGGCTACATCGGGGTCGAGCCCCAGGACGTCACGGCCGAGCTCGCGCAGGCGTTCAAGCTGCCGCGCAAGGACGGCGCGATCATCGCGGGGGTGATGAAGGGCGGCCCGGCCGACAAGGCGGGCGTGCGCACCGGGGACATCCTGATCGAGGTCGAAGGCCGATCGGTCACGAACACCGCGACGATGCTCAACGTCATCGCCCAGCTGCAGCCCGGCACCACCGGCCGGTTCACATTCGTGCGCGACGGCCGCGAGACGGTGCTGCCGATCACCGTCGGGCGTCGGCCCAAGCCGGGCCAGTAGGCGCGGGTCAGTCTCCCGGGGCGGTCGGCGCCGGGCGGCGCGCGGGCCCCGGACGCTCAGGCCTGCTGCAGCAGCAGGCCGGCCGGCGTGACCGTGCCGGCGAGGCGCGTCGCGCGGCGCGAGAACACGAAGTCGTCGAGCGCGTCGTCGGGCGCGAGCCCGCCCTCGTTCGTCAGCAGCAGCAGCTCGGCCGGCGCCCCGGGTGCGAGACCGGGACGGTCCGAGCCGAGCGACAGCCGTCCGCCGGCCACCGCGCGGCGCCACAGTGCCGTGCCCGGATGCGGGCAGTCGGCGTCGACCAGCACCGCCCTCGCCTGCCGGCGCAGCCGCGCCTGGTACTCGAGCCAGCGCAGCTCCTCGGCCGCATCGGTGCCGACGTTGCTGTCGCTGCCCACCGACAGCCGTCCGCCGGCGGCGAACCAGTCCTCGATCGGGAAGAAGCCGTCGCCGAGGTTGGCTTCGGTGGTGGTGCACACGCACACGGTGGCGCCGCGCGTGCGGACCTCGCGCAGCTCGGAGGGCGTCGCATGGGTGGCGTGGACCAGCGTCCAGCGGTGGTCGACTGCGGCGTGCTCGCACAGCCAGGCGATCGGGGTCTGGCCGAGCGCGGCCCGCGCATCGCGGACCTCGGCGGGCTGCTCGGAGACGTGGATGTGGACCGGGCAGTCGGGCATCAGCGCCTCGCGCAGTTCGAGCAGCCAGCGCAGGTCCTCGGGGTCGCAGGCGCGCAGCGAGTGCGGCGCGAGGCCGATCCTCAGCATGCCGCGCAGCGCCGGGTCGGCGGCCTGCACGAGCAGCGCCTCGATCAGGCGGCGGTAGTCGTCGCGGGCGAGCGCGAAGCGCGCCTGGCGCGGCCCGAGCTCGGCGCGTCCGAAGCCGCCCCAGCGGTAGAGCACCGGCAGCAGCAGCAGCGAGATGCCGGCACTGGCGGCGGCGCGGACCAGCGCCTGCGCCGACTCGAGCGCAGTCGCGAGCGAGGCGCGCCGGCCGGGCTCGCCGCCCAGCCGGTGCAGGTAGTGGAACTCGGCGACCGAGGTGTAGCCGGCGGCCCTGAGGCGGCGATAGAGCGCGGTGGCCGTGCGCTCGAGGCCGGCGGCGTCGAGCGTGGAGAGCGAGGCGTACATGCGCTCCCGCCAGGTCCAGAAGGAGTCGCCGTGGCCGCCGGCGCGCTCGGCCACGCCCGCGATGCCGTGCTGGAACGCATGGCAGTGGGCATCGGGCAGGCCGGGCACGACGAGGTCCGCGCTCGCGTCGGCGGGCGGCGCCGCATCGCGACGCACGATCCCGCGCAGCTCGGCGCGCGGATCGGCGGGGACGGGGTCGGCCGGGGCATCGTCGATCGACACGATGCGTCCGTCCTCGCCGACGTGCAGGCGCACGTGCGGACGCCATCCTGCCTCGGTGAGCGCCCATCGGGCGTCGATGCGAATCATCGGCACTATGATACGGAGATGACCGGGAAAGCCGAAACATGAAGGTCGACGCCGTCATCGAGCACTGCCACGCGGCCACGATGGCCGGCGGCGGGCTCGGCGAGGTCCGTGACGCGCTCGTCGCGCTCGCCGAGGGCCGCATCGCCTGGGTCGGCCCGCGCGCCGAGGCGCCCCGCTTCGAGGCCGCCGCGGGCGGGGGCGCGCCGCCCGCCTACGACGCACGAGGCGGCTGGCTGACGCCCGGACTGGTCGATGCGCACACCCACCTCGTCTATGCGGGCGACCGCGCGCACGAGTTCGAGATGCGCCTCGAAGGCGCGAGCTACGAGGACGTCGCGCGGGCCGGGGGCGGCATCCTGTCGACGGTGCGCGCGACCCGCGCCGCCGACGAGGCGACGCTCGTGCTGGCGGCGTCGAAGCGCCTCGAGCGCTTGCTCGCCGAGGGCGTGACCACTGTCGAGATCAAGTCGGGCTACGGCCTGGACGCCGACACCGAGCTGCGCATGCTGCGGGTCGCGCGCACGCTCGGCACCGCGCACGGCGTGCGCGTCGCGACCACGCTGCTGGCCGCCCACGCGCTGCCGCCCGAGTACGCGGGCCGTGCCGACGACTACATCGAGGCGATCGTCTCCGACTGGCTGCCGCGCGCGGCACGCGACGGCCTGGCCGACGCGGTCGACGCGTTCTGCGAGCGGATCGCGTTCAGCCCCGCCCAGTGCACCCGCGTGTTCGACGCCGCGCGCGCGTTCGGCCTGCCGGTCAAGCTGCATGCCGACCAGCTCTCCGACCTCGGCGGCGCCGCGCTGGCCGCGGGCCACGGTGCGCTGTCGGCCGACCACCTCGAATGGACCGACGAGGCCGGCGTGGCCGCGATGGCGGCGGCCGGCACGGTGGCGATGCTGCTGCCGGGCGCGTTCTACTTCCTTCGCGAGACCCGCGTGCCGCCGGTCGACGCCCTGCGCCGGCACCGTGTCCCGATCGCGATCGCCACCGACTGCAATCCCGGCTCGTCGCCGCTCGTCTCGCCGCTGCTCGCGATGAACATGGCCTGCACGCTGTTCCGGCTCACGCCCACCGAAGCGCTCGCCGGCCTCACCGTGCACGCGGCCCGCGCGCTCGGGCTGCACCACGAGCTGGGCACGATCGCGCCGGGACGGCGGGCCGACCTGGCGCTGTGGGAGGTCGGGCGCCCGGCCGAGCTCGCCTGCGCGATGGGCGCCGCACCGCTCGTGAAGCGCTGGCAGGGCGGGCGTTGAGCGCGCAGCCGCGAACCGACGACGGGCCGGCCCGGCCGATCGGGCCGATCGGGCTGGACGCGGTCTGGCGCGATGCGCCGCTCGGCATGGCGGTGATCGACGCCGATCTGCGCTTCGTGGCGATCAACGAGCGGCTCGCCGAGATCAACGGCGCGTCGATCGAGGCGCACCTGGGACGCAACGTGCGCGAGATGGTGCCCGACCTGACCGCGCAGGGCGAGGCGCTGCTGCGCCGCGTGATCGAGACCGGCGAGCCGCTGCACGACGTCGAGATCACCGGCGAGACGCCGGCGCAGCCCGGCGTGCGGCGCATCTGGGTCGAGCAGTTCCTGCCGATGCGCGATGCGCACGGGGACGTGGTGGCGGTCAGCGTCGTCGCGACCGAGGTCACGGCCGAGCGGCGGGCCCAGGCCGAGCGCGCGCACGCCGAGGCGAAGCGGCGCGAGAGCGAGCAGCGGCTGGCGCTGGCGCTCGAGGCCGGGCAGCTCGGCTTCTGGGACCTTCACCTGCCCAGCGGGCGCGCCACCTACGGCGGGCAGTGGGCGGCGATGCTCGGCCACGAGCCGGCGGAGCTGCCCCCGCACATCGACGCCTGGCGCGAGCGCGTGCATCCGGAGGACCTGGAGCGGGCGGTCGCCCTGCTGCAGGCCCACATCGACGGCCACACGCCCCTCTACGAGTGCGAGCACCGGCTGCGCGACCGGCAGGGCGACTGGGTCTGGGTGCTCGCCCGCGGGCGGGTCGTCGAGCGCGATGCGGACCGGCGCGCGGTCAGGGTGATCGGCACCCACCTCGACGTCACCGAACTGCGCTCGGCGATCGAGGCACTGCACGAGACCGACCGGCGCAAGGACGAGTTCCTCGCGATGCTCGGCCACGAGCTGCGCAACCCGCTCGCCGGGCTGACCAACGCGGTGCGCGTGCTGGCGGACGACGCGTCGCTCGCCGACACGAGCCGGCAGGCGGCGGCGATCGCGCGGCGCCAGCTCCGGCAGCTGCGTCGCCTGGTCGACGACCTGCTCGACGTGTCCCGGATCACGCACGGCCACATCGAGCTGCTGGTGGAGACGGTGACCGCCGAGTCCGCGCTCGGAGCGGCCGTCGATGGCGTGCGCACGACCAGCGATGCCCGCGGCCACCGCCTGGTGCTTGAGCCGCCGCCGCCGTCGCTCGCGATCCGGGCCGACCGGGCCCGGCTCGCGCAGATCCTCGACAACCTGCTGCACAACGCCTGCAAGTACACGCCGCCCGGCGGCACGATCACCGTGTCGGCGTGCGCCGAGGGGGCGTTCGTGGCGCTGCAGGTCGCCGACTCCGGCATCGGCCTCGACGCCGACGCCCTCGGGCGGGTGTTCGAGCCGTTCACGCAGGTCGAACCGGGTGTCGACCTCGCGCAGGGCGGGCTGGGCATCGGACTGTCGCTGGTGCGCCGGCTGGCCGAGCTGCACGGCGGAAGCGCCTGGGGCGAGAGCGCGGGCCCGGGGCGAGGCAGCACCTTCGGGGTCCGTCTGCCGATGGCGTGACGACCGGCCCGGCCGCCCCGATCGGCCGGACCCGCGTGACCGCCTGTCCCATCGGTTGCAAATGCGAACGATTCTCATTACTATCTTTGGACCCTGCCCTTCCGGAGTCCGACCGATGCCGAGCGCTCCCGCCCTGCCGCTGCACCCTCGATCCGCCCGAACGCGCGGGCCGGCCGATGTCCGCCCTGCGCGCGCCGCGGCGCGCCCGCGCTGAGGCCGCGCCGATGGCCCCCCGCGACACCCCGTCGAGCGACGGCCGGCCGGACACGCTGCTGGCCGCGACGATCCTGCTGATGTCCGCCTACGCCCGCGAGGGCGGCGGCCAGCGCCTGGCCGGTTCGGTGCTGCGTCACCTCGAGCTGCTGGCCGACCGCGACGACCTGCCCGGTGTGGTCACCGCGACCTGCGAGCAGGCCGCGGACCTGTGGGTCGGCCTGTCCCGGATCCCGGAGCGGCCGCCGGCGCCGTCCGCGGCGCGCCGGTCCACGCCGCCGGCGGGCCCGCTGCGGGCACTGCTGCGCCTGGTGAGCGAC
>JAIYAG010000492.1 GCA_027489195.1 Burkholderiales bacterium
GGGGCCTCAGGGCTGCGCGTCGACGGCGCGCTTGTGCCCGTCGCGGTCGATCGCGACGTAGGTCAGCGTGGCGTCGGTCACCTTGACGACGAACGGGTCGGCCGGGTTGCGGGCCGCGATCACCTCGACGTGCACGGTGATCGAGGTGCGGCCGATCGACTCGATGCGGGTGAAGAAGCTGAGCACGTCGCCGACCGAGACCGGCTGCTTGAACTGGAAGGCGTTCACCGCCACGGTGGCGACCCGGCCGCGGGCGCGCCGCGCGGCCGCGATGCCGCCGGCGATGTCGACCTGGGCCATCACCCAGCCGCCGAAGACGTCGCCGTTGCCGTTGAGGTCGGCCGGCATCGGCACGACGCGCAGCGTCAGGTCGTGCTCGGCGGGGGCGATCGGCTCGTTGTGCATCGGGGGCTCGGGTCGGAGGGGCGGGGGCGACCTTGGAGTACCCTGTCGACCCGGCATCCGACCCTACCGCAAAGGCCGCGCTGCGCCAAGCCGCCGCCGCCGCGACGTCGATCGCCCCTCCTGCCCTGCCGATGCGACCGTCCTCCGCCACTGCCCCGCCTCCCGCCGCGCCGCGCGCCCGCGACCGCTCCGACTGGCAGACCCTCGCCAGCCTGCTGCCCTACCTGTGGGAGTGGCGCTGGCGGGTCGCGCTCGCCATCACCTTCCTGGTCGGCGCCAAGGTGGCCACCGTCGGCGTGCCGGTGCTGCTCAAGCAGATCGTCGACCGGCTCGCGCCGATCGCCGGGCAGCAGACCGCGACGCTGGTGGCCGTGCCGCTCGGCCTGCTGGTCGCCTACGGCGCGCTGCGGCTGCTGTCGACCGCGTTCACCGAGCTGCGCGAGTTCGTGTTCGCGAAGGTCACGCAGAGCGCGGTGCGCACCATCGCGCTCAAGGTGTTCCGCCACCTGCACGCGCTGTCGCTGCGCTTCCACCTCGAGCGCCAGACCGGGGGGCTGACCCGCGACATCGAGCGCGGCACCCGCGGCATCTCCAGCCTGGTCTCCTACACGCTGTACTCGATCCTGCCGACGCTGGTCGAGATCTCGCTGGTGCTCGGCTACCTGGTGCTGAACTACGACGTCTGGTTCGCCGGCATCACCGGCGTGGCGCTCACCTGCTACATCGTCTACACCGTCGCGGTCACCGAGTGGCGCACCGAGTTCCGCCGCTCGATGAACGACCTCGACTCCAAGGCCAACGTCCGAGCGATCGACTCGATCCTCAACTACGAGACGGTCAAGTACTTCGGCAACGAGGACTTCGAGGCGCGCCGCTACGACGAGAGCATGCAGCGCTGGGAGCGCGCGGCGGTGCGCAGCCAGACCTCGCTGTCCGTGCTCAACGTCGGACAGGCCGCGATCATCGCGGTCGCGGTCACCCTGATGGTGTGGCGCGCGACGGTCGGCGTCGTCGAGGGCCGCATGACCATCGGCGACCTGGTGCTGGTCAACGCCTTCATGATCCAGCTCTACATGCCGCTGAACTTCCTCGGCGTGCTGTACCGCGAGATCAAGCAGAGCCTGGCCGACATGGAGCGGCTGTTCTCGCTGCTCGATGCCAACCGCGAGGTCGACGACTCGCCCGGGGCCGGCACGCTCGAGCTCGGGCGCGCGCCCGAGCTGCGCTTCGAGAACGTGTCCTTCGCCTACGATCCGAACCGCGTGATCCTGCACGACGTCAGCTTCACCGTGCCCGCCGGCACCACCACCGCGGTGGTCGGCGCGAGCGGCGCGGGCAAGTCGACGCTGGCGCGCCTGCTGTTCCGCTTCTACGACGTCACCGGCGGCTCGATCAGCCTCGACGGGCGCGACCTGCGCGCGGTCACGCAGGCGAGCCTGCGCGCGGCGATCGGCATCGTGCCGCAGGACACCGTGCTCTTCAACGACAGCCTGCGCTACAACGTCGCCTATGGTCGGCCCGGCGCGCCGGACGCCGAGATCGAGGCGGCCGCGGCCGCCGCGCAGCTCTCGACGTTCATCGCGGCGCTGCCGGCGGGCTGGGAGACCTCGGTCGGCGAGCGCGGGCTGAAGCTCTCCGGCGGCGAGAAGCAGCGTGTGGCGATCGCGCGGATGCTGCTCAAGAACCCGCCGGTGCTGGTGCTCGACGAGGCCACCTCGGCGCTCGACTCGCGCAACGAGGCGGCGATCCAGGACGCGCTGCGCGCGGTCGCCGCGCACCGCACGACACTGGTGATCGCGCACCGGCTGTCGACCATCGTCGATGCCGACCAGATCCTGGTGCTCGATGCCGGGCGGATCGTCGAGCGCGGTCGCCACGACGAGCTGCTCGCGCGAGGCGGGCGCTACGCGCAGCTCTGGTCGATGCAGGCCCGCGAAGAGACCGATCCACCGCAGGGCGAGGCGCTGCCGGCCTGAGCCTGGCCCGCTCGCGGTGCACCGCGCACGTCGCCGTGCGCGGTGCCCGCCCCGCCGCGGGTCAGAACTCGACCTCCAGCTCCTCGATGTCCTCGGGCTCGGCCAGCGCGGCCGCGGCCCATTCCTTCATCTCGGGCATCGCGACGATCCGGTCGCGGTAGGCCGCCGCCACCTTCGGCAGCGACACGTCGTAGGTCACGAAGCGCGTGGCCACCGGCGCGTACATCGCGTCGGCGATCGTCGGGCGATCGCCGAACAGCCAGGGGCCGCCATGGCGCTCGTGGCAGTCGGTCCAGATCGAGATCACGCGGTCGATGTCGGCCTGCGCGCGGGACCAGACCTTGAAGCTCGGAAAGCGCGCCTTGATGTTCATCGGCAGCGCCGATCGCAGCGACACGAAGCCCGAGTGCATCTCCCCGCAGATCGAGCGGCAGTGCGCCCGGGCGGCGCGGTCGGCCGGCAGCAGGCCGGCCTTTGGCTTGACCTCGGCGAGGTACTCGCCGATCGCCAGCACGTCCCCGACGACGACACCGTCGTGCTCGAGCCGCGGGATGCGGATCGACGAGGACAGCAGCAGGATGTCGGCGCGCATCTCCGGATCGTCCGGCGGGATCGGCTTCTCGTCGAACGCCAGCCCCGACATGCGCATCATCAGCCACCCGCGCAGCGACCACGACGAGTAGTTCTTGCTGGTGATCGACAGCACCGCCTTGCCCATCGCTTGCATCTCCGGAAGGGATCGTCCCGCGCACGGACGGCGCGTCCGAGGGCGCTTGGTGCAAGCGTCGTGCCAGACGGGTCGCTCCGGGTCGCGGCTCGCTGGCACGGCTATTGCACCTCGGCGGTACCCACCGACGCAGACGATGCTCTATCACGCCTATCAGGGATTCTCAGACCTCATGGACCCGGCGCGGTCCTGGGCGCGCATCGTGCAGTCGGCGCTCGAGACCGCCTTGCCGCGCGGCCCGATGGCCGACGCCGCGCGCCGCACGCGTGCGGCCTGCGAGGTCTTCGCGCGGCTGGCACTGACCCACGGCCGGCCCCCGTTCGGCCTCGACACGGTGGACACGCCGAGCGGCCCGGTGCCGGTGGTCGAGGAGGCGACGCTGCGCACGCCGTTCGGCACGCTGCTGCATTTCCGCAAGCCCGCCACCGATCCGCCGCAGCCGCGCGTGCTGCTGGTGGCGCCGATGTCCGGCCACTTCGCGACGCTGCTGCGCGGCACGGTGCGCACCCTGCTGCGCGACCACGACGTCTGGATCACCGACTGGCACAACGCGCGCGACGTGCCGATCGGCGAAGGCATGTTCGGCCTCGAGGACTATGTCGCGCACCTGATCACCTTCCTCGAGACGCTCGGGCCGGGCGCCCACGTGGTGGCGGTCTGCCAGCCGACCGTGCCCGCGCTGGCCGCGGTCGCGGTGATGTCCGAGCTGAACCACGTGGCGACGCCGCGCACGCTCACGCTGATGGCCGGGCCGATCGACGTGCGGGTCAACCCCACCGAGGTGAACCGCCTGGCCAGCGGCAAGCCGATCGCCTGGTTCGAGCGCAACATGATCTCGACGGTGCCGCTGCGCTGGCCCGGCGCGATGCGCCGCGTCTACCCGGGCTTCGTCCAGATCTCGGCCTTCATGTCGATGAACGCCGACCGGCACCGCAAGGCCTTCGAGGACCTGTACCGGCACCTGGTCGACGGCGACGCCGCGTCGGCCGAGACCATCAAGGTCTTCTACGAGGAGTACTTCGCGATGGCCGACATGCCCGCGGAGTTCTACCTGCAGACCGTCGAGCGGGTGTTCCAGAAGGCGGAGCTGGCTACCGGCGAGCTGACGTTCCGCGGCCGGCGGATCGACTGCAACGCCATCCGCCGCACGGCGCTGCTGACCGTCGAGGGCGAGAAGGACGACATCTGCAGCGTCGGGCAGACCGTGGTCGCGCAGGACCTCTGCGGCCGGATCCGCCCCTACATGCGCCAGCACCACGTGCAGGTCGGCGTCGGGCACTACGGCGTGTTCAACGGCAAGCGCTGGGAGAACGCGATCTACCCGGTGGTGCGCGAGTTCGTGTTCGCGCACGGCGGCTAAGCGGGCACCCGGGGGGCCCCGCGCCGGCCCGCAGCAGGCCGCACCGGCCGCACCCATCGCTCCGGCCGCACCACGCCTCAGCGCCCGATCGACACCCGCCAGCGCTCGCCGACGCGCCAGGCGCGGGCCTCGACTCCCGGGCGCAGGGCGTCCGCCGTCGCCGGGCTGCCGTCGTCGAACACCAGGTCGCAGAGCGCGAGGGGCAGGTCCGTCGCGGCGATGCGGACCACCGTCGCGTCGACGCGCTCGATCGGCCCCGCGAGATCCGCCGGTCGCTCGGACAGGGCCGCGGCGGGCGCATCCGCCACCGCGCTGCCGGGCACGCCCGCCGCCGGTGGCAGGCCGGTGCCGCCGGTCCCGGGGCCGCAGCCCTGGGCCAGCATCAGGAGCAGCATCGCCGCCAGGCGCGCCGCGACGGGTCGGACGTGGTCAGGCATCGCGGTCCTCGTCGATGTAGCCGTACACGCCCAGGCGCACGCGATGGGTGCCCGCGACGCCGCGCGCCCGATCCTCGTCGTACAGGCGCGTGAGGGTCGGCATCAGGTCAGCCTGGATGCGGTCCCACGCCCGGCGGGTCGCGCGGTTGAAGCGCTCGGCGGAGTCGGCCGACAACCCGTCGGAGAACACGGCCTGCTCGAGGTGACGCTCGCCGCCCGCGCGCAGGTTCGCGACCGCGGCGTCGAGGTGGTCGCCGACGTTGTCCGCGAGCATCGCGAGCATGCCGCCGCGGTCGCCGTGGGGCACATAGGCGGCTGCGGTCAGGCGCACGCGGTCGCGTTCGTCGAGCTCGGCGAGCGCCAGCCGCTGCAGCTCGCCGAGGACGGCCCGCGGATGGACGTCGGTGGTCACCGAGTAGGACAGCTCCTCGAACGACGGGCCGCCGTCGGCGGGCGGCAGGCGCGGCAGCA
>JAIYAG010000358.1 GCA_027489195.1 Burkholderiales bacterium
ACCGATGACGCCCGCTTCGCGGCCTGGCTGCAGCGCACCCGCGAGTCGGAGCGGGCGGCCCTCGCCCGCGAGCTGCACGACGAGCTCGGCGCGATCCTCACCGCGGCCCGGCTCGACGTCGCATGGCTGGCCGCGCAGCCCGCGAGCCACGCGCCGCAGGTCGCCGAGCGGCTGGCCGCGCTGCAGCGCGTGCTCACGCAGGGCATCGAGCTCAAGCGCCGGATCGTCGATGACCTGCACCCCACGGTGCTCACCCACCTCGGCCTGGTGCCGGCGCTCGAGCAGCTGCTCGCGTCGCACCGCACGCGCTTTCGCGGACGGGTCAGCGCTTCGCTCGATCCTGCGGTCGCGCCGACCGGCGAGCCGGCGCTCGCGCTCTACCGGATCGTCCAGGAGTCGCTGACCAACATCCACAAGTACGCCCGGGCCGACTTCGTGCGGGTGTCGCTGCGCCGGGTGCGCGGCCGGATCGAGCTCTCGATCGACGACGACGGCGTGGGCTTCGACCCGGCGGCTGTCGGTCACGGTCACCACGGCCTGGCGGGCATGCGGCACCGGATGCTCGCGGTCGGCGGCCAGCTCGATGTCGCCGCCTCGCCCGGCACGGGCACATCGATCCGCGCGAGCGTCCCGACGGTCACTCGACCCCGGGCGGTCGCCTCCCCTCCTCCGCCCGATCGCGCGGTCACCGACGCCGTGTCGGCCGACGGCGGACACCCGCCTCCTCGGCAGTCGCCCCGCGGCGGCATGTCGAACCCTCAACCCTGAAGACACCCCTGAGAGGTCATCACCCATGAGCAGCGTGAATCCCGGCATCCCCTCCAGCGCCCCTTCCGGCACCCCTTCCGAACACGCCGGCAACGGCTCGCTCGGCGCCGGGGGCCACACCGGCCCCGGCACATTTCCCGATCCGGCGACGCACCCGGGCGGCCTCGGCTGGACGCGCTCGCACACGTCCCAGCGCTCGGAGTTCGGCGCCTTCCTCGACGACCTGTCCGAGCTCGCCCGCGGCAACGGTGGCAGCGTCCAGGCCGAGCTGCGCGGCGAGATCGAGCGTCGGGTATCGCAGGCCCGCGAGCAGATGAACCAGGCGCTCGACCAGGGCGTCGAGATGAGCCACCGCGCCCGCGACCAGATGCGCCGCGGCATCGGCTATTCGCGCGACACGGTTGCCGAACGGCCGCTGGCCTCGCTGATGGTCGCGGCCGTCGGCGGCCTGATCGTCGGCCTGCTGATGTCGCGGCGCGACTGATGCCCCCGTCCACCCTTCTCAACCCTCGTCAACGATACGGAGTGCTCCCCATGTCCCCCAAGAACACCACCTTGCGCCGCGTCGCCGTCGCCCTCGCCGTCGCGGCATCGCTGTCGGCGTGTGCGGTCGCGCGCGACCAGGAGACGGTCGGCGCCTACGTCGACGACGCCAAGATCACCGCCGACATCAAGACGAAGATGGCCTCCGACAAGGACGTCGCGGCGACCTCGATCAGCGTGGAGACGCTCAATGGCGTCACCCAGCTGTCCGGGTTCGCCAAGTCCCAGGGCGAGAAGGAGCGTGCCTCCGAGATCGCTCGTCAGGCCAAGGGCGTGCGTGCGGTCCGCAACGACGTGATCGTGCGCCAGGCCCAGTAGGGCCGGCCGCACGACACGGGGCGAACGCGCGGGCGCCCGCCCGCGCGTCACGCCCCGCCTCAGCGCGGATGGACACGACGCAGCGCGCCGCCCGAAACGGGGCGGCGCCGCGCTTCCCGCAGATCGAAGCGGCCCGCCAGCTTCATGAACTCGTCGTCGAGCAGCCTGCCGCCGAACAGCAGCAGCGTGCCGCGCAGATGCAGCCCCCACAGCGAGCAGGCGTCGGACAGGACCCGGAACGCTTCGGGACGATGCATCGGTGCCTCCATGCTCGACGGGGTGATCCGGGCGAGCGAGGCAAGGACGGTGCCCGGCTCGGCAGAAAGTTCCGTGCCCAGGCAAGCCGACCCTGGAAAAGCTGCACGCCGCGGGGTCGTGGCGACGCAGACAGGGGGTTTGCGCGCAATGGCACAGGGCTTGCAGTCGGTGCTCATCCCCGCCACGACCGAAGACCAGGAAGTACATCGATGACCGTTTCGCTCCAACTGCGCGCCGGGCACCATCTGACGATGACGCCGTTCCTGCAGCGATCGATCCAGCTCCTGCAGCTCGGTTCGCTCGAGTTCCAGCAGCAGGTGCAGGAGGTGCTGACGACCAACCCCTTCCTCGAGACGGTCGAGTCCGAGGAAGCGGGCACCACCGACGCCGAGCCGCCCGAGCCGACCGAGGCGCCGACCGAGGAGCCCGAGGCGATCGAGTCCGCGGGTCTCGACGAGCTCTGGAGCGGCGCACCCACCGACTACCGCTCGGGGCGCAGCGGCGACGACGAGTGGGATCCCGCGCTGATGGTCCCGGGCACGCCGACGCTGCGCGAGCACCTGCTGCAGCAGGCCGGCTGCCTGCGGCTCTCCGAGCGTGACGCGATGCTCGTGCAGGCGGTGATCGAGGCGATCGACGGATCGGGCTACCTGACCCAGCCGCTCGAAGAGCTGTCCGCGCTGTGCCCGCTCGCGCCGCCGGCCGATGCCGACGAGCTGCAGATCGCGCTGCGCCACGTGCAGGCACTCGTCCCGGCGGGTGTCGCCGCGCGCTCGGTCGCCGAGTGCCTGAGGCTGCAGCTGCTCGCGCTCGATGTCGGCGAGCACCCGGCCCGGATCCTGGCGCTGCGCATCGTCGACCGTCACCTCGATCTGCTCGCCGCGCACGACTTCCAGCGGCTGCAGCGCGAGCTCGGATGCGCCGAGTGCGACCTGCAGTCGGCGACGGTGCTGCTGCGCGGACTGACGCCCCGCCCCGGCGCCGGCT
>JAIYAG010000409.1 GCA_027489195.1 Burkholderiales bacterium
CCGCAGCCGGGACGCGTCGCACGCGGGCCCCGCCCCGACTCAGGTCGGTGCGGGGCCCGCGCCATTCCGGAGCCTGCACCCTTCAGGGTCTCGCCGCCGCGCGTCGAAACCGGGGCGCCTGCCGATGCGCCCGAATCGCCAGCGACCTACTCGCTGAACACGCGATTGCCCCGGATGAGCTCCACGAAGCCCAGCGACCGGCACAGGAAGGCCGTGCGGCAGCACGGCCGTTCGGCGGTCTCGATCCTCAGCGCGCCGACGATCTCCGAATTCAGCCCGAGCCTCGGGTAGCGTCCGACCACCTCCTCGATCCGATCGCGCGCCAGCGCACCGAGGCCGAGGCCCGCGACGTCGCCGCCCGAGCCCGCGCGGACCATCTGCGCCTCCTTGCCATGTTCGTCGCCGACGGTGACGTTCAGGTGTAGCGTGATCGCCTCGGCCGCCAGGCGCGCGCGCGCGTCGCTCCAGTGGTGACGCGCGGCGAGGTCCTCGACCGCGGCGGCACCGACCGCGGTGAAGCAGTGCGGCGTCTGCCCCTTCAGGCGCCAGCGCTCGCTCAGGCCCCAGTCATGCAGCATCAGGGCCACGAACAGGGCCTCGTCGTCGAACGGCCGCGCGTCCTCGTCCAGCAGGCGTGCCCAGAAGTACGCACGCAGGCTGTGGTTGAGCAGGTAGGGCGGGCAACACGCCTCGGTCAGCGCGAGGGCCTCGCGTGCGATGGCCGAGTCCGGCGGCAGGATCGCGGACACCTCTCGCGGGCGCGGTCGCGGGCCCGCCCGATGGGACCGTCGGCTCGCCAGTCGAGCCATCACGCCCTGGCCCATCAGGGTCAACCGGTCGTGCCAGGCCAGGCGCCCGCCGGTCTGCGCCATCCACGTCATCGTGCCCAGCTTTGCCATGACCGCCTCGTGTCGTGCAGTGAGTCGGGGCCATTCTGGTTACGATGCCGGGTGGCAACAATGTCAATGCCTTGCCGATTCCTGCCAGCCGATGCCGCGAGCCGATCCACCTCCCCCGAGTCCGATGCGCCGCCTCGTCGTGATCCTCGTGTTCGACCGGGCGCACATGCTCGACGTCGCCGGGCCCGGCGACGTGTTCGCGTTCGTCGAGCCCTTCGACGCCGGCACGCGCTACGAGGTGTGCTGCGTCTCCGCCCGCGGCGGCCCGGTGGCGCTGTCGAACGGCATGAGCCTGATGACGCGCGCCATCGGCGAGATCCGGCCGGCCAGGATCGACACGCTGATGGTGACCGGCGCGGAGAAGGACGGCCTGTTCCGGGCGCTGGCCGACGAAGCCCTCGGTGCCTGGGTGCGCAAGGCGGCCGGCACCGTGCGCAGGCTGGCGTCGGTGTGCATCGGCTCGTTCGCGCTGGCGCACTGGGGGCTGCTCGACGGTCGCCGCGCCACGTGCCACTGGTCCGTCGTCGACCTGATGCAGCGGCGCTTTCCGGCGGTGGCCGTCGATCGGACGGCGCTCTTCGTGCAGGACGGCTCGATCTGGACCTCGGGTGGCGTGACCACCGGGATCGACATGAGCCTCGCCATGGTCGAGGCGGACTGCAGCCGACTGGTCGCGGGCCGCGTCGCCGGTGCGCTGCTGATGTCCGCCCGCCGGATCGGCAACCAGTCGCAGTACTCGGTGCAGCTGCGCGCGCAGACCGGTCGCTACGCGCAGCTCGTGGACTGGATCGGCGCGAACCTGGACCAGCCGCTGGACATCGCGACGCTCGCCGCGCGCGCCGGCGAGAGCGAGCGCAGCTTCTGCCGACGCTTCGCGGCGGAGGTGGGCGAGCCGCCCGGGCGCTATGTCGAGACGGTCCGGCTGGGCGCGGCCCGGCGCGCGCTCGAAGGCGGCGCGGCCGCGAAGGTCGCCGCCCGCGCGGGCGGCTTCACGTCGGACGAGCAGCTGGCCAGGGCCTTCCGGCGGCGGCTCGACCTGTCGCCGTCGGAGTATCGGCGGCAGCATCGGGGGACGTGAGTCCGGGTCGAGCGGGGCGATAATCACCGTCTGGACTGCCCCTGGTCGGCCAGACGCCCCGATCCACGACAGGTGCCGCAGACCGCTCATGAACGCCCCCCGATACACCACCCTGCCGCAGTGGCCCAACGCCTATCCGGCCAGCGGCGCCCGTGCCACCCTGAAGGTCCTCAACGAGGACTTCATCGTGACCGAGCTGCCGCTGCAGCCCCCCTGCGGCGAGGGCGAGCACCTCTGGCTGGACATCGAGAAGAACGGCGCCAACACCGCCTTCGTCGCGCAGCGGCTGGCCGAGGCCGCCGGGGTGCAGGACGTGGACGTGGGCTATGCCGGCCTCAAGGACCGCTACGCGATCACCCGTCAGTGGTTCAGCATCTATCTGCCGAAGGGCGAGACGCCCGACCTGACCCGGCTCGAGCATCCGGAGTTCAAGGTGCTGAGCCAGAGCCGCCATGCGAAGAAGCTGCGCCCCGGCGACCTGCAGGGCAACCGGTTCCGCATCGTGCTGCGTGACGTGACCGGCGAGCGCGGGGCCATCGAGGCCAATCTCCAGGCCGTCGCGTCGCAGGGCGTGCCCAACTACTTCGGGGCGCAGCGCTTCGGTCACGGCGGCGGCAACGTCGAGCAGGGCCGCGCGATGCTGGCGCGCGAGAGCCGCGTGCGCAACCCGAAGAAGAAGGGCATCTACCTGTCGGCGGTGCGCTCCTTCGTCTTCAACGAAGTGCTGGCGCTTCGGATCGAGCAGGGGCTCTGGGGCCGGACGCTGCCCGGTGACGTGACGGACGAGGCGGGCGTGCCCACCGGACCGCTCTGGGGACGGGGGCGTGTGAGCACCACCGACCAGGCGCAGGCCCTGGAGAACGGCGTGGCCGAACGTCACGCGACGCTGTGCGGCGGCATGGAGTACGCCGGTCTGGACCAGGAGCGCCGCGCCCTGGTGGCGCGCCCGGCGGACATGTCGTGGGACTGGCCGCAGGCGGACCGGCTGGTGCTCACGTTCTCGCTGCGCGCCGGGACCTACGCCACGACGGTGCTGAACGAGATCCTCGTCACCACCGAGCCCGACCGGTTCGTGGAGAACGAGCCCGCGGCCGAAGGATGACAGCGGTCTGCGCAGCGACCTGCCTTCGACCTTCACGACCCCGCCGCGCATGACGCCACCGATTCGCCGCCGCTTCGTCGACACCGCGGTCGGCCCGATCCACGTCGCCACCTGCGGCACCCCCGACGCGCCCGCGGTGCTGCTGCTGCACCAGACCCCGCGCAGCTGGCGCGAGTACGAGGCGGTGCTGCCGCGGCTCGGTGCGCATCGCTTCGCGATCGCGATGGACACGGTGGGCTTCGGCGATTCGCCGCCGCCGCCGTGGCCGCCGACGATCGAGCGCTGGGCGGCGGCCGCGCACGCGCTGCTCGACGCGATGGGCGTGGACACGGTCGACCTCGTCGGCCATCACACCGGCGGGGTCGTCGCGATCGAGATGGCCGCCAGCCGCGGCGATCGGGTGCGACGGCTGGTGCTGTCGTCCACGCCCTGGATCGATGCGGCGGGCCGCGAGCGGCGACGGCTGCGGCCGCCTCCGGTCGACGTGCTGCACCCCGATGCCGATGGCGGTCACCTGCAGTCGCTGTGGCGGCAGCGCCAGCCGTACTACCCGGCCGACCGGCCCGAGCTGCTGCAGGCCTTCGTGGCGGATGCGCTGCGCGCGCACGGCGAGCCCGCGACCGGCCATCACGTGGTGGCCGCGTACGCGATGGAGACGCGGATCGACCGCATCCGGCAGCCGACGCTGCTGCTGCGCGCGACGGCCGATCCGTTCGCGGCCCCGCAGGCCGAGGCGCTGTGCGCGCACCTGCACGGCGCGCGGATCGTGGACATCGAGGGCGGTGGCATCCCGCTGCCGGACCAGATGCCCGAGGCCTTCGCGCACGCGGTCGACGCGTTCCTGCGCGGCGATCCGGACTGAGTCGCGGCGTTCCCGCGGGAACGTGGCTGCAGGCTAGCCGACGCCGGGTGAGGCGCCCCGCTCCTTGCGGACGGCCACGAACGCGGCCGCGAGCGACAGCAGCGTGCAGCCCATGAGGAGGGCCAGCAAGGCGACGGGCGTGGCGGACCGCTCGACCACCAGCGCCGTCAGCGTGCTCAGCACCGCCCCCAGCGCCAGGGACAGGGCGCCACTCAGCCCCGCAGCCGTGCCCGCCAGCGCGGGGCGGACCGACATGGTGCCGGCGTTGGACGTGGGCAGCGTCAGCCCATTGCCCAGGCCGACGAAGACGGTCAGCCCGAAGAGCGCCAGCGGGTGGGACACCCCGGCCGCGAAGACCGCCAGGGCCACCGCCATCGCGGTCACCGACACCACGCGGCCCGACATCAGCAGCACCCCCATGCCGAGGCGGCGGGCCTGGCGCGCGCTGATGGCCGCGCCCACGAGGAAGCCGCTGGTGATCGACCCCACGCCGACGCCCACTTCGGCGGGCGACAGGCCCCAGGTCGCCGCGCCCACGTAGGGCACGCCGGTGACGAACACGAAGAAGGCACCGACCGAGAAGGCGGTGCACAGCACATAGGACCAGTACCGGCCCGATCGCAGCAGGTCCGACCAGTCGCCCCACCTCGGCGCGGGCAGTCCGGGCGCGCGCGTCTCGCCCATGTCGACCCAGGCCAGCACCAGCAGCGCGCCGCCCAGGCCGGCGTACAGGGCGAACACCGAGCGCCAGCCCAGGGTCACGTCCAGCAGGCCCCCCAGCATGGGCCCCAGCATCGGCGCCACCGCCATGGTGGAGGCGATCAGGCTCAGCTTGGCGGCCGACTCGATGGCCGAGAACCGGTCGCGGATGACCGCGCTGGACACCACCGTCCCCGCGACGATCACGGCCTGCATCACGCGGCAGGCCAGCAGCACGGCCACGTCCTGCGCGAGCATGCAGCCGAGCGATGCCACGGAGAAGATCGTCAGGGCGCCGAGCATGACCGGACGGCGACCGAACCGGTCCGAGAGCGGGCCGAGCACCAGCTGGAACACCGCCGAGGCCAGCATGTAGCCCGACACCGCCAGTGCGGTCACCGATTCGCGTGCGGCCAGGTCGCGTGCCATCGACGGCAGCGAGGGCAGCAGCATGTTGAGGGTCAGCGCCGACAGCGCGGTCAGCAGCGTGAGGGTGAGCAGGCGAGGCGGGGTCCGGGGCACGGGCGTCATTGTGGACGACCGCGCGGCAGCATCGCCTGCGCCACGATCGCCCCGAGCGTGAACGCCGCCATCAGCAGGCCGAGGCCGACTGGCCCGTCCTGCGGCACCCAGCCCACCGCGTAGCCGCCGACCGCACCGACGAGCTGCTGCGACACGCCGGCGATGCCGGCCGCCGCGCCGGCCAGCGCCGGCAGCAGGCCGACGGTGGCCACGAGCGTCGGCGGCATCAGCAGCCCGTGGCCGATGCCGAACAGCACCAGCGGCCCGGTGAACGCGAGGCCGCTGCGCACGTCGAGCAGCGCGAGCGCGATCATCGCGAGGATGCCGCTCAGCGTCAGCGCCTGGCCGATGGCGCGCATCCGCATGTCGCGGCCATGGCGCGCGAGGCGGCTCGTCAGGAAGTTGCCGAACACGTACGACAGCGGCACGACCATCACGTAGAAGCCCACCTCGCCGGGTCCGACGCCGTAGGCCTTGAGCACCAGCGGCGCGCCGGCGAGGAAGGCGTAGAACGCGCCGACGGACAGGGCCAGCACCGCCACGTTGAACACGAAGGCGCGTTCGCGCCCGAGCCGCGCGAACGCATCGCCCATCTCGTTCAGCCAATGGGTGTCGCCGCGCGGCCGGGCGGCGACCGCGGGCAGGCCGCGCACGGTGGCGACGGCGAGCGCGGCCGCCATCAGCGCGAGCAGCACGAAGTTCGCCTGCCAGCCGATCCGTGCGTGCAGCTGGCCGCCGATCACGGTGGCGAGCGGCGGGCACAGGCCCATCGCCATGCCGACCTGGGCCATGACGCGCGTGCGCTGCGGGCCTTCGAACGCGTCCTGGATCGCGGCGCGGCCGAGCACCGCACAGGCCGCGCAGCCCACGCCCTGCAGCGTGCGCGCCGCGACCAGGGCCTCGATGCCGGTCGCGAACGCGCCGGCCGCCGACGCGACGCCCGCGACCGCGAGGCCGATGAGCATCAGCGGCCGGCGACCGAGCCGGTCCGACAGCGGACCGTAGAGGAGCTGCAGCACGCCGTAGGCGAGCACGAAGGCGCTGAAGGTGAGCTGGACGGCGCCGGGCGACGCGTCGAGGATCGCGCCCCACTCCTGCATCGAGGGCAGGCAGATCGTCATCGTGACCAGCCCGTAGGCGATCAGCGCGACCAGCAGGATGGCGCGGGCGCGCGAGGGGGGCGGTGACACGAGGGGCATCGGGCGGCGGACGATAGCACGGCCCTGCGTGGACCGGCGGACCGGCGTGCCGGCTCGACGCGCCGGTCGCGCCTGCCTACCATGGTCGCTCGACCCCTGTCGCGGAAACACGGATGCCCGCCTCGGAATCCCGCCTGCCCCGGTCCGCGGTCGCCGCCGCGGCGCCCGACCTGCCCGCCGCGCTGCTCGCGCCCCGCGGCCCGTTTCCGGTGTGCGACACCGCGGCCGACTGGCTGCCGGTCTGGCGTGCCGAGCAGGCCGCGCAGGCCGACGCGCATCCGTTCGACGCGGCCGTGCTCGCCGCGTCGCGCGCGGACCGCGTCGCCTGGGCGTTCTTCTGCGGCTATCAGGGCGCGCTGCGCGCGGTCTTCGGTGCGCCCGCGGGCCGACCCGCTGCGTTCTGCGCGAACGAGGCGGGTCGCCGGATCACCGAGATCGGGACCGCGCTGCGCCGCGACGGCGACGCGCTGCGGCTCGACGGCCGCAAGTCGTGGGCGCTGACGCCGTCGGACGACACGACGCTCTACGTGCTCGCGCGCTCGGCCGACGGGCCGCCGTCGGGGCCGGGCAGCCTCGCGGTGGTGCGCGTGCCGCTCGCGGCAGACGGTCTGGAGCGCGAGGCCGGTGCGCCGCAGCGGGTGGTGCCGGAGCTGCCGCACGCGGCGCTGCACCTGAACGCCGTGCCGGTCGCGCCGGCCGACGTGCTGCCCGGCGACGGCTACGCCGATCATGCGAAGCCGTTCGGGCTCGTCGAGAGCGTGTTCATCCACGGCTGTGTGCTCGCCGGCCTGCTCGCCGAGGCGCGGGCCGACGCCTGGCCGTCCGACTGGTGCGAGCGGGCGCTCGCCGCGGTCGCGCTGCTCGGCGACTGCGCGCGGCGCGATGCGCGCCGGCCCGACACGGTGGTGCTCGCGACCGGCGCGCTGTCCCTCGCCGACGACGTGCTCCGCGAGTCCGAGGCGCTCAGGGTGCCGGCACGCGCGGCCGCCCGCGAGCGGTGGCTGCGCGACGCGCCGCTGCTCGCGCTCGGGCAGGGGGCGCGCCGGCAGCGCTCGCGGACGGCGTGGGCCGCGTTCGGGCCCGCGACGCCGCACTGAGCGCGGGATCGCCGCGCGGGCCCGTGCCCTAGGCCCGCAGCCCCCGCCGCAGCGCGTCCGCGCACATCGCCACCGCCTCGTTCGCCTCGTCGATCGCTCGGCCCATCGGCAGGAAGCCGTGGATCATCCGCTCGAAGCTCACCAGCGTCGCCTTGCAGCCCGACTCGGTCAGGCGCTGCGCGTACTGCACGCCCTCGTCGCGCAGCGGGTCGTAGCCGGCGACCAGCACCAGCGCGGGCGGCAGGCCCGCGAGCGACTCGGCCAGCAGCGGCGAGGCGCGCCAGTCGAGGTCGTGCTTCGGGTCGTCGATGTAGTGGTCGTGGAAGTAGCGCATCGTGTCGGCGGTCAGCAGGTAGCCCTGCGCGTTCGACGTGTGCGAGGGCGCGCCGCGGCGCTGGTCGGTCGCCGGGTAGATCAGCAGCTGGTAGGCGATCGGCAGGTCGCCGGCATCGCGCGCGGCGAGCGCCACCACGGCGGCGAGGTTGCCGCCGGCGCTGTCGCCGCCGACCGCGATCCGCGCGCCGTCGACGCCGAGCGCGGCCGCATGGTCGCGCACCCAGCGCGTGGCGGCGATGCAGTCGTCGACCGCGGCGGGGAAGCGGTGCTCGGGGCCCATCCGGTAGTCGACCGCGACCACCGCGCAGCCCGCCTGCAGCGCGAGCTCGCGGCACAGCACGTCGTGGGTCTCGAGGTCGCCGATCACCCAGCCGCCGCCGTGGTAGTACACGAGCACCGGCAGCGCCGGGCCGCCGTCGACCGGGCGGTACAGGCGCAGCGGGATCGGGCCGGCCGGACCGTCGGCGGCCAGGTCGCGGACCACAGGCAGCGCGGGCGCGTCGGGCTGCGTGAAGCGGCGGCGCTCGACGTACAGGCGGCGCGCCTCGACGGGCGCGAGCGTGTGGGTGGGGGGCATGCCGCTCTGTTCGATGAGGTCGAGCAGCGCACGGGCCTGGGGATGCAGCATGATGGGGGTCTCCTCTGTCGTGGCCGCATCGTAGTGCACAGACCCGCCGCCGGCGAACCGCTGCGCCGTCCTCCGCCGCCCGATGCGACGGCGCGCCGCGGCGCGGCCGTCGCCGCGAGCGCCCGGGCGGTGATCGCGGTCCTCTTCACCCTCTTCGCCCTCCTCGCCCTGTTCCCGCCCGCCGCCCGCGCGATCGACGACCGTGCCGATGTCGAGCCGAACGACGTCCCGCCCGCGCACCGCGCGTTCGCCTGGAAGGCCACGCTCGGGCATTACGCGGTCCGCAACGGCTTCACGGCGTACGACGCGAACCTGCGGGCGAGCGACGACGACGACACTGTGTGGGTCGGGGTCTACGGGCAGCAGGGCAGCGGCGCGCAGCAGTGGCGCGCCGGCTGGGAGCACCAGCTCAAGCTGCCCTTCGGGCGGCTCGTGCCGTCGGCGCAGCTCGCCTCGGGCGGCTTCGTCGGCGGCAGCGCGACCTGGATCGCCTACCCCGGCGACGACGACTCGCTCTATGGGCTGATCGGGCTCGGCCGCACGAACCTCGCGCCCTACTTCAACCTGAACTTCGACCCGAACGACTCGACGCTGCTCGGCCTCGGGTGGCGGCCGTCGGCGGGCACGCTGCTGTCGGCCTGGCAGGTGCGCGACGACCGCCTCGGCACCGGCCAGCGGGTCACCCACGCGGTGCTGGTGACCGGAGTCGGCACGGGCGATCGCATCGGGATCGACCTGTTCCGCCGCAGCGGCCGCGCCGATCCGTCGCAGCCCGAGGCGGCGAGCGGCACCGGCGTGGCGCTGACCTGGGACCACCGCAGCATCTTCGTGCGCATCGCGCGCGACGCGAACTGGGACTTCGCGGGCGGCACGATGACGCGGATCGCGATCGGTCTGCGGCTCTGAGCGGGATGCCGCGGCACCGCCGGCGGATCAGCCCAGCGCGCCCAGCAGCGCCAGCACCACGCCGGCGGTCACCAGCAGCAGCCCGAGCACCTCGTGCGACTTCGTCGGCTCGTGCAGCATCAGCCGCGAGAAGCCGAGCGTGAACAGCACCTCGACCTGCCCGACCGCCCGCACCAGCGCGACCGGCGCGGTCGCGAAGCCGGTGAACCAGCACGCCGAGCCGAGCGCCGCCAGCAGCCCGACCTGGCCCGACACCCGCCAGGTCGCGGCGACGCGGCCCCAGGTCTTCGGTTCGCGCAGCGCCACGTAGGTGCCGAGCATCGCGGTCTGCAGCAGCAGCACCGTCAGCAGCGTGACCAGCGCCTCGGCCACCTCGTCGGGCATCGTCAGGTGCAGCGTGGCGCGCTTGACCATCACCCCGGTCAGCGAGAACAGCGCACCGGTGCCGAGCCCGCACAGCGCGGCCGGCTGCACCAGCGAGCCCGCGATCTCGCGCGGGGACAGCCGCTTGCCGCCGAGCGCCAGCACCAGCACGCCGGCCACGCCGGCGCCGATGCCGGCGATCACCAGGCCGGTCAGCCGCTCGCCGAGCACCAGCCACGCGAAGACAGCGGCCTGCACGGTCTCGGTCTTGGCGAAGGCGGTGCCGACGACGAAGTTGCGGTACGAGAACGCGAGGATCAGCAGGTTGGTGCCGAGGATCTGCGCGAGGCCGGCGGCGGCGCACCAGCCCAGGTACTCGGCGTCGAGCGTGGGGAAGGCCAGGCCGAGCACCGCGAAGTAGACGGCGACCAGCACCACCGCCACCGGCGCGCCGTACGCGTAGCGGACCAGGCCCGCGCCGTTGACGCTCAGCTCGCCGCGCAGCCGGTGCTGCAGCGCGGTGCGCCAGGCCTGGAAGAGGCCGGCGAGCAGGGAGGCGGGGAGCCAGACGGGCATGGGACGGCGAGGGTGCCACGAACCGCGCGGCGTGTCGCCGTGGCGGGCCGTTCCGTGGATGCCGGATCGGGCCTTCGGCGTTGATGTGGCGCCGGCCGTGCTCGCGTAGCATCGGGCGCCCCGACCGCCTTCGACCGCACCCGCCATGACCCCTGCCGCCGTCTCCGAAGCCGCCGCCCTGCTGTGGCGCCACTGGTCCGCCCGCAGCCGCCTGGACGCGCTGCCGGCCGCCTGCAGGCCGACCGACCGGACCGAGGGCTACGCGGTGCAGGCGTCGCTCGCGCTGCGCTCCGGCCAGCCGGTGGTCGGCTGGAAGATCGCGGCCACCAGCATCGCCGGCCAGCGGCACATCAACGTCGACGGCCCGATCGCCGGCCGCATGCTGCGCGAGCGCGTGCTCGCGCCCGGCGCGGTCGTGCCGCTCGAGGGCAATTCGATGCGGGTCGCCGAGGTGGAGTTCGCGTTCCGGATGGGGCGTGCGCTGCCGATGCGCGATGCGCCGTACACGCTCGAGGAGACGATGGAGGCAGTCGCCTCGCTGCATCCATCGGTCGAGGTGCCGGACTCGCGCTACGAGGACTTCGTGACGGTCGGTGCGGCGCAGCTGATCGCCGACGACGCCTGCGCGTGCTGGCTGGTGGTCGGCCCGGCGAGCACCGACGACTGGCGCGCACGCGACCTCGCCGCACATCCGGTGCGGGCGTCGATCGGCGGGCGCACCGTGGCCGAGGGCACGGGCGCCGCGGCGCTCGGCGACCCGCGCGTGGCGCTGGCCTGGATCGCCAACGAGCTGCGCGTGCACGGCCCGGGCCTGGCCGCGGGCGACATCGTGACCACCGGGACCTGCGTGGTGCCGGTCGCGGTGGCACCGGGCGATGCGTTCGTGGCGGACTACGGGCCGATCGGGTCGCTGGCGCTGAGCTTCGGCTGAGGATCCGCGGCCCCGGGCGCGAGCTGCGAACGGCGGGCGCGCCCGCATGCGACCACGAACGCCTTCATTTACCATATGCCCGTAATGTCAAACGCAAAAGCCGGCGCGAGCCCGATCGCGCGCACCCGTCCGCCCCGGCGCTCCCACGCCGAGCGCAGCGCCGCCACCCGCGAGCAGCTCCTCGCGGCCACGGTCGAGGTGGTCCGGACCCGAAGCGTCGCCGGTGCGTCGATGTTCGAGGTCGCCAAGGCGGCCGGCGTCACGCCGGGTGCGCTGCAGCACCACTTCGGTACCAAGGCCGAGCTGATGCTGCAGGTGGTCGAGCGGCTCCTCGTCGAGCAGGACGGCGCCGCCGTGCCTTGGCCGTCCGCCGCGCTGCCGCTGCCCGGGCGTGCGCGCGCCTACGTCGACGCGTTGTGGACGACGCTGTACGAGCCCGAACGCTTCCTTGCCGCCTGGGCGCTGTACTTCGGCAGCGTCGAGGATGCCGCGGTACGCGCGCGCATCGTGGCGCGGCGCCGCACGGTGTCGGCGACGATGCACCGGCGCTTCCGGGCGATCTTTCCCGAGGCCGCCGACGCGCCCGGTGTCGATGCCTTCGTCGACCTGCTGCTGTCGGCGCTGCGCGGGCTGGGCGTCGTGCGCCTGTTCGGCCCCGTCCCCCGCGACGTCGAGCGTCAGCTGAGCGCGCTGGCGTCGACGATCGAGCTTCACTGCGCCGCCGTCGCGGCGCCCGCTCCGCTGCGCCGTGCGCGGCCCCCTTCGAGAGGACTCCGATGACCGACCGCCCCCGCCCCCGCCTCCCGGACGGC
>JAIYAG010000256.1 GCA_027489195.1 Burkholderiales bacterium
GACGATCACAGCGCAGCTCGTGAACATGCGCGACGGCGGCTTCATCAGCGGCCACGACTACCACTGCGCGCGGGTCATCGCCGAGGTGGTGTGCGGCGGCGACGTGGAGTCCGGATCGATCGTCGACGAGGCGTGGGTGATGTCGCTCGAGCGCAAGGGCTTCACCGCGCTGCTGTCGCACCCCAAGACCCAGGAACGTCTGATGTCGATGGTCCAGACCGGCAAGCCGGTCCGGAACTGAGCGACCAAGGAGAACGAAGATGAGCAAGCAGATTCAGGACGCCTACATCGTCGCCGCCGCGCGCACGCCGATCGGCAAGGCGCCCAAGGGCACCTTCCGCAACGTGCGCTCCGACGACCTGCTGGTGCGCGCGCTGCAGGCCGCGCTCGCGCAGGTGCCGTCGCTCGATCCGAAGGTCATCGAGGACGCGATCGTCGGCTGTTCGTTTCCCGAGGCCCAGCAGGGCGCCAACATGGCGCGCCTCGCGGTGCTGCTCGCCGGCCTGCCGAACACGGTGGGCGGCGTGACGGTGAACCGCTTCTGCGCGTCGGGCCTGACCGCGCTCGCGATGGCGGCCGACCGGATCCGCGTCGGCGAGGCCGAGGTGATGATCGCCGCGGGCGCCGAGTCGATGAGCATGATCCCGATGAGCGGGAACACGCCCTCGTTCAATCCCCATGCCTTCGAGAAGGACGAGAACCTCGGCATCGCCTACGGCATGGGCCTGACGGCCGAGAAGGTCGCCGCGCAGTGGAAGGTCTCGCGCGCCGACCAGGACGCGTTCGCGCTCGAGTCGCACCGCCGTGCGCTCGCCGCACAGGCCGCCGGCGAGTTCGCCGACGAGATCTGCCCGGTCGACGTGGTCGAGCGCTTCCCCGATCTCGCGAGCGGTCAGGTGACGGTGAAGACCCGCACGGTGAGCCTCGACGAGGGCCCGCGCCCCGACACCTCGCTCGAGGGCCTCGGCAAGCTGCGTCCGGTGTTCGCCGCGAAGGGCAGCGTCACAGCCGGCAACAGCTCGCAGACCTCGGACGGCGCGGGCGCGCTGATCGTGGTGTCCGAGCGGATCCTCAAGCAGTTCGACCTGAAGCCGCTCGCGCGCTTCGTGTCGTTCTCGGTGCGCGGCGTGCCGCCGGAGATCATGGGCATCGGTCCGAAGGAGGCGATCCCGGCCGCGCTGAAGTCGGCCGGCCTGTCGCAGGACGCGCTCGGCTGGATCGAGCTCAACGAGGCCTTCGCCGCGCAGGCGCTGGCGGTGGTCCGCGACCTCGGGCTCGACCCGGCGAAGGTCAACCCGATGGGCGGCGCGATCGCGCTCGGCCATCCGCTGGGCGCGACCGGCGCGATCCGCGCCGCGACCGTCGTGCACGCGCTGCGCCGCCACCAGCTGAAGTACGGCATGGTGTCGATGTGCGTGGGCACGGGGATGGGCGCGGCCGGCATCCTCGAGCGCGTCTGAGTCCCCGGGTGCGGCCCGCGGGCCGCACCCGCCGCGCTCAGCGGGGCGCGCCGGACGGCGGGTCCGGGGCCTGCTCCATCGCCTTGATCGCCGTGCGCAGGAAGTCCATCTGACGATCGGCGGTACGGCAGCGGTCGCACATCATCAGATGCGCCGCGAGCAGCAGGCGCTGGCCGGTCGGCAGCGGACCGTCCAGGCGCTCGCTGAGCAGCCTCGTGGCCCGCCGGCATCGGATCATCGGATCGCCGTTCACGTTCCCTCCCGGAACCAGCCTGTTCCCAGGCATTCGCGCAGCTGCATCCGTGCCCGGTACAGCAGCACACGGCAGTTGCCGTCGCTGATGGCCAGCTCGGTGCAGATCTCGGCCGACTCCAGCTCGAGCCACTCGCGCATCATGAAGATCCTCGACAGCCGGGCCGGCAGCCGGTCGATGCAGACCTGCAGCACCTCGAAGAACTGCGCCTGCTCGAAGCTGCGCTCGGGCGAGGGCCACGAGCGGGGTGGCTCGACCCAGTGGCCGTCGGCCAGGAACATGCCATCGATCGCGTCGGCGGCGGCCGATTCCTCGCCCTCGTCGAAGGACACCTCGCGGCGCCGGCGGCGCACCGCGTCGACGATCTTGTGCTTGAGGATGCCGGTCGCATAGGTCCGCAGCGAGCTGCGGTTGCCGAACGCATCGGGGCGCTCGAGCAGCGCGAGCATCGTCTCGGACACCACGTCCTCGGCGAGCGCCCGGTCGCGCAGCTGGAGCATCGCGAATCGCTGCAGGGGCCGCTGCAGGTCGGCCAGCGCATCGTGCATCGGCATGCGCGTCTCGGCGGGCAAGGAATCGTCCAGTGTAGGCATCGTCGGGCGTTCATGGCGCGATGTCGGCGGCCGGGTGTCGCGCCACCGCCGAGAACGCACCGGGCCGGCGCAGGCCGGCCAGGCGCGGGGTGGCGAGGTCGATCCAGGTGAGCACGTCGATCGTGCGGAACTCGCGGTCGATCGCGGGCGGCCCGCAGACCTTCGCGCCGAGCGCCAGGTAGGCGCCGAGCAGCTTCGGGATCGCGACCGATCCGGGCGCCGGGCGATCGAGCGCGCAGCGGAACGCCGGCACCGGCGAGGTGCGCCAGGCGGGCGGCGCGAGCGCGGGAGCCAGGGTGCGCCATGCGGCGGCGCCGGTGCGCTCGTCCTGCGAGGTGAAGGAGCTGCAGCCGATGAGGAAGCGCACCCCGTGCGTGTCGGCCCATTCGGCGATGCCGCCCCACAGCAGCTTGAGGACCGCGAGCCGCCGGTGACGCACGGCGATGCAGGCGCGTCCGAGCTCGCCGATGCGCGCGCGCTCGGACTCGAACGGCGCGAGGTCGAACTCGCGCGCGCAGTAGTAGCCGATCGCCCGGGCGGCTCGGACGCCGGTCTGCAGGCGGTACGTGCCGATCACCTCGCCGCTGTCGGTGTCCTCGACGATCAGGTGGTCGCAGGCGGCGTCGAAGGCGTCGGCGTCGAGCCCGGTGTCGTAGGACGCCGCGAGCCCCTCGTCGAGCTCGAGGTTGAAGACCTCGAAGCGCAGCCGCTGGGCGGCCCGCAGGTCGGCGGGCGTGTCGGCGAGCCGGATCCGGTAGGCCGGGACGGTCGGAGCGGCGACGGGGCGTCGGACGGGCTCGGGAACCATGAGGAAGACCAGGGGCGGCCGGAGGAGGCGGCGGGTGCCGCGATGCAGGTCAGTCGAGGCCGGTGGCGCCGTGTTACAGCGCGCCGTGCGTCCGCCGCGTAACAGACGGGGGGGACGGCCGACTGACCTTCGGGAGCCGGGTCCGGACGCAAGGGCGTCGACCCGGCTCCGGAGCCCACCCCGTGCCCGAACGCCTCCCGTCCCCCGTTCCGCGACCCCTCGCCCGCCGGCGCGGGCGGCTGGC
>JAIYAG010000583.1 GCA_027489195.1 Burkholderiales bacterium
CCCCCCGCCCCTCCACCAGACTCGTCCGCCCAGCCCCGAAAGTCGATCTGGTGACTTTTCTGACGCAATTCGGGCGACTTGGCCGGTCGGCCGGCGCTCAAGCTTCTCCGTGAATTCCGTGCCGCCTCCCTGGCGGCTGCTCCCGGGCTGCTCCGCCGGGTCCCCGGTTCCGGAGAAGTCCGATGAAGTTTCGACAGAAGGTGTGGTCCCTCCCCCTGGTGACGCTGCTCGTGTTCGCCGCGGGGCTCGGCGTGGCGTGGGTCAATGCCCGCCAGACCGGCTCGATCATCCAGCAGCTCGGTCGCGTCGAGTACCAGTTCTTCGTGCGTCTGCAGGCGGTGGGCACGCAGTACACCGCGATGCAGGAAGCGCTCAAGGGGGCAGTCGCCGCCGGCGACAAGGTCGCCCTCGGCGACATCGACGGCCGGGCGACCAAGCTGCGCGCGGTGCTCGCCGAGATCGGCGAACTGCACGGCAAGCGCGAGGTCGCCGAGACGCTGACCCGCCAGTTCGACGGCTGGGTCGCGCCGGCGCGGCAGGCCGCCGCGATCATGATGGGCGCAGCCGAAGGCGATCCGGGCGCGGCGATCGGGGCGATGCAGTCGGCGCAGGCCTCGCTCACTGCGGCGCTCGACGAGAGTCGCGAGGCGGCCGGCCGCGGCAACGAGGCGAGCCTGGTGGCCGCGCAGGAGACGCTGGACCGCGGGCTGATGCTCAACCTGGCGACCGCGGTGGCGAGCATCGCGACCCTGGCGGTGCTGTCGTTGCTGGTGATCCGGGCGATCGAGCGCGGCCTGGGGGGTGATCCGGAATACGCTGCCCGCGTGCTCAGGGAGATGGCGGCCGGCGACCTCGGCGGCCAGATCCGCTGCGCACCGAACGACACCAGCAGCCTGCTGTTCGCGGCGAAATCCCTGCAGGCGACACTCGCCCGCATCGTCACCGACACCCGGCGCAGCGCCGACGAAGTCACCCGGGCGGCCCGCGAGCTCGCGGCCGGCAACGCCGACCTGTCGAGCCGGACCGAGGGCCAGGCCGGACGCCTGGCCGAGACCGCCGGCAGCGTCGGCGAGCTGGCGGAACGCACCCGCGAGAACACCGCCAGTGCCCGAGAGGCGGCTCGCCTGGCCGGCGCCACCAGCGACAGCGCCGAACGCGGCGGCGCGGCGGTCGCCGAGATCGTGCGCACGATGTCGTCGATCAACGAGAGCGGCCGGCGCGTCGCCGAGATCATCGGCCTGATCGACGGCATCGCCTTCCAGACCAACATCCTGGCGCTGAACGCGGCGGTCGAGGCCGCCCGAGCCGGCGAGCAGGGCCGCGGCTTCGCGGTCGTCGCCAGCGAGGTGCGCAGCCTCGCGCAGCGCAGCGCCGAGGCCGCCAAGCAGATCTCCGGCCTGATCGGCGACTCGGTGCAACGCGTCGACGACGGCTCCCGCCAGGTCACCGCGGCCGGCGTGCTGATGAACGAGATCGTCCAGGGCATCCGCAGCGTCAACCAGTACGTGGCGCAGATCTCCGACGCCTCGGTCGAGCAGGACACCGGCATCACGACGCTGAACGGCACGATCGGCGAGATCGAACGCGCCACGCAGCAGAACGCGGCGCTCGTCGAGCAGGCCTCGGCCGCGACGCTGTCGCTCGAGAACCAGGCCGGCGAGCTCGGCCGAATGATCGCCGTCTTCCGAACCGGGGCCAGCGCGTGAGCACCGCCCCGCCCATCCCCCGACCCATCCCTTCCGCTGCAGCACGCACCTCCGAGAGGTCCACCATGCCCCAACCGTCATTCCTTCGCCGCGCAGCCGTCGCGCTCGCCGGCCTCGCCTTCGCGACCGGCGCCGCCCAGGCCGCGGAGTTCGGCAACATCACCCTCAACGGCTACGGCCACCAGTCGTTCCTGAAGACGACCGACAACACCTGGCTCGGCGCCGACGGCAGCGGCTCGTTCAAGGAGAACGTGTTCGCGCTGGTGCTCACCGCCAAGCTCGACGAACGCTCCAAGTTCTGGACGCAGCTGGCCTCGATCAGCGGCACCTCGATCGACGTGCACTGGTTCTACGTCGACCGGACCTTCGGCGACAACCTCACGCTGCGGGCCGGCAAGGTGCTCGCCCCCCTGGGCTTCTACAACGAGTTCATCGACGCGCGCTTCCTGCAGCAGGCCACGATCCTGCCGCTGCTGTACCAGCCGGACACCGACCTGGTCGACGAGGCCTACGGCGGCCTGGGCGGCACCTGGACGATGCCGATGGCGAGCGGCCGGGTCGACTTCGACCTCTACGGCGGACAGATCGTCGAGCACGCCGCGGTGGCGGCGTCGCAGAAGCAGAAGGGACTCGTCGGCGGCCGCATCGACTGGCGCACGCCGATCGACGGGCTGCGGCTGATGGTCTCGGCGTCGAACAAGAAGCAGCTGACCATCGGCGACCCGGACGACACCAGCAAGACCTCGATGATCCTGTCCGCCGGCTACACCGCCGACCGGCTCGACCTGAAGGCCGAATACGGCCACATCACCCGCTCGATGGGCGGCGTCGACAGCAAGACGAGCGTGGCCTACCTGCAGGCCGGCTACTCGCTGACCGACAACTGGATCCCGTTCGCGCGCTACGACATGCTGCGCGCGCCGGGCTACGACAGCGGCAACGCGGCGACCTACCAGAACACCGTGGCGGTCGGCGTCACGTATCGGGTGAACGGCAACCTCGCGCTGCGGCTCGAGAACCATTTCAACACCGGTTATGGCGCGGCCGCGCTGTCCGGCGAGACGGCGGCGGGCCAGGGCCAGAAGACCTGGCAGATGCTGGCCGCCAGCGTCGCCTTCATCTTCTGAAGACCGAGGAGCGAACATGACCCCCCCCATCAAGCGACTGCTCGCGACGGCGGCGATCGTTGCCGCAACGCTGTCGCCGGCCCTCGCGAACGACGTCGTCGTCATCGGCAACAAGGACAACGCCGGCACCATCGACAAGGCGTTCATCGCCAAGGCGTTCACCGGCGAGGCCCGCAGCTGGCCCGACGGCGGCTCGGTCACCCTGTACGACCAGGGCGACGACAACCCCACGCGCGCCGCGTTCTACTCGACCTTCGTCGGGCGCAGCGCCGCACAGGTGAAGGCCGCCTGGGCGCAGCTCGTCTTCAGCGGCAAGGCGACGCCGCCGAAGGTCGTCGACGGCGACGCCGAGGTCAAGAAGGCGGTGGCCGCCAACAAGCTCGCGGTCGGCTACATCAAGCCCTCGAGCGTCGACGACACGGTGAAGGTGCTGCTCAAGTGAGCGGCCGGGCCGGCTGAACGTCCCGGCCGGTCCGCGTCGAGCGGATCGCGCCGAGGCGACCGGCCGCGCCCGCGGGGCCCGACGAGCTCGACGGGCTCGACGGGCCCCCATGCATGGCGCGCTGCAGCTTTCCGGCCCGGTGCGGGCGCGGCGATAATCGCCCGATGGACATCCTCGCCACCGCCCGCGCATTCGGGCCGGAGGTCCGCGGCCGCGCCGACGAGATCGAGCGCACGCGCACCCTCCCCGCCGACCTGGCGGCGTCGCTCGCGCGCGCCGGCCTGTTCCGCACGCTGCTGCCGCGGCGCTTCGGCGGCCTGGAATGCGAGCCGCTGCTCGCGCTCGCGACGATGGAAGCGATGGGCGAGGCCGATGCCTCGGCCGGCTGGTGCACGATGATCGGTGCGACGGCCGCGATGTCCGCCGCCTGGCTCGACCCCACGGTGGCGGCGCTGGTGCACGCCACGCCCGAGACGGTGACCGGCGGCGTCTTCGCGCCGATCGGCCGCGCCGTGGTCGACGGCGACGACTACGTCGTGACCGGGCGCTGGCCCTGGTTCTCGGGGCATGCGCACTGTGCGTGGCTGTCCGCGGGGTGCACGGTCATCGAGGACGGCAAGCTGCGCATGCTGCCCAACGGCATGCCGGACGCACGGATGGTGTTCTTCCCGGCCGAGGCCGGCACGCGGCTCGACGGCTGGCATGTCGCCGGGCTGCAGGGCACGGGCAGCGGCGAAGTCGCGCTCGAGGGCCTGCGCGTGCCGCGCGAGCGCTCCGTGTCGCTGATGACCGATGCGCCGCGCGAGGACGGACCGCTCTACCGGATGCCGCCCTTCGGGCTGCTCGCCCAGGGGATCGCCGCGGTGATGCTCGGCAACGCGCGCGGCGCGATCGACGAGCTGGTGACGCTGGCCGGCACGAAGACGCCGGGCGGCAGCCGACGCACGCTGGCCGAGCGCACCGGCGCACAGGCCGAGCTCGCGCGTGCCGAGGCCTCGCTGCGATCGGCGCGCGCCTACTGCGTCGATGCAGTCGGCCAGGCCTGGCGGCTCGCCTGCGCGGGCGATGCGCCCGACCTGCGGGCGCGCGCCGCGCTGCGGCTGTCGGCCACGACGGCGACCCGTGCGGCGGCCGACGTGACCCGAGCGATGCACGACCTCGGCGGCGGCTCGGCGGTCTACCTGTCGAGCCCGCTGCAGCGGCGCTTTCGCGACGCCCACGTGGGCACGCAGCACGCGATGGTCTCGGCCTCGACGCTCGAGCTGGCGGGCCGCGTGCTGATGGGCCTGCCCACGGACGCGACGATGCTCTGAGCGGTCAGGCGAGGCCGCCGGCCTCGGCCTGCCGCTCCGCGGCGGCGTGCCCGGCCCCCTCCTCCACCGCCACGGTCCAGCCTGCGGCGAGCGCGATGCGCATCGCATGCGGCGCCGCGGCGAAACCCGCCGCATCGCGAAGCAGCGCCCGCGCCAGCCCCGCGGGGTCTTCGCCCTGGCGCAGCGCCTCGTCGCGGCAGGCGGCCAGCAGCGCCGGTACCACCACTGCGGGCAGGCGCGCCGCCGACAGCGTCGAGATGCCGGTCGCGGCAGACAGCGCGCCGGCCAGCCGCACGATCGCCTCGACGCCGAACAGCCCGATCGCAGCGGCCGAGCCATCGGCGAAGCTGCCGCCCGAGACGCGCGGGGCGGTGCCGAGGTCGCGGTCGTCGAGCACCGGGAAGGCGGCGTCGAAGGGCCCGCGCAGCGCGGCGCCCTGCAGCTGCGCGATGCCGAAGGGACTGGCCGCGAGCGCGGCGGCGCCGCCTGCGATCACCCGCGCACCGGCGTCCAGGGCGGCGCGCAGGGACGGCGCGTGCTCGCCGAACAGCCGTGCCAGGCGCGGCGCGGCCGCCAGCAGGTCGCCGTCGCGGCGCAGCGGGTCGAGGAGCCTCGGGGCGGACCTCATCGGAGGGGGACGGCATCGGACATGCCCCCACTGTCGCGGCGTCGCAGGTTCCGGGCTGGACGGCAGCGGCCAG
>JAIYAG010000309.1 GCA_027489195.1 Burkholderiales bacterium
GACACCGAGGCCGCGACCTTCCACACCGGCGGCACCACCGGCGCGCCCAAGCTCGCGCGCCACACCCACGGCAACCAGGTGCAGGCCGCCTGGGGCGCGGCCACGCTGCTGGCGATGGGACCGAACGACACGATGATCAACGGCTTTCCGCTGTTCCATGTCGCGGGCAGCTTCACCTACGGGTTGTCCGCGCTGCTCGCGGGCACGACGCTCGTGCTGCCGCCCGCGGCCGGGCTGCGCGACGCGGCGTTCATGGCGAACTGGTGGCGCTGGGTCGAGCGCGAGCGGGTGACGCTGCTGGCCGGCGTGCCCACCATCATGGCCACGCTGATGACGATCGAGACCCGGGGCGCCGATCTCTCGCGGGTGCGCGCGATGCTCACCGGCGGCTCGCCGCTGCCCACCGAGCTCGCGCAGGCCTTCGAGGCGAAGCACGGCCTGCCGGTGCGCAACATCCTCGGCATGACCGAGTGCGCGGGCGTGGTGAGCATCGTGCCCTTCCACGCCGAGCGGCGGCCCGGCTCCTGCGGGCTGCCGGTGCCGTTCACCGAGGTCGTCGCGCTGCCGCCGGGCCCCGACGGTCCCCGGCTCGACGCGCGCTGCGCGCCCGGCGAGACCGGCGTCATCGCGCTGCGCGGGCCGAACGTCTCGCCGGGCTACACCGACCCCTCGCGCGACGCCGGCACCTTCGAGGGCGGCTGGCTGATCAGCGGCGACCTCGGTCACGTCGACGCGCGCGGCGAGGTGTTCGTCACCGGCCGCGCCAAGGACGTGATCATCCGCTCGGCGCACAACATCGATCCGGCTGCGATCGAGGAGGTGCTGCTGCGCCACCCCGCCGTGCTGCTCGCGGCCGCGGTCGGCCAGCCGGATGCCTACGCGGGCGAGCTGCCGGTGGCGTTCGTGCAGCTGCGCCCGGGTGCGCAGGCCGACGGCGACGCGCTGCGGGCCTTCGTCGAGCCGCTGATCTCCGAGCGGCCGGCGATGCCGCGTCGGATCGACGTGATCGACACGATGCCGCTGACCGCGATCGGCAAGGTCTACAAGCCGGCGCTGCGGGCGATTGCGGCAGCGCGCGCCGTCGACGAGGCACTCGCGCCGCTGCGTGCGCGCGGCTGGCAGGTCCGGGTCGAGGCGGCGGAGCAGGGCGGCGGGGTGCGCGCCGACATCGACCTGCAGGCGCCAGGGGCGGACGCCGCGTCGGTCGACGAGGCGCTGCGCGGATGCCTGCGGGATTTCTCGATCCCGTGGGCGCGACGTACGGTCGGCTAGACGACGCCGCGCTCGCTGCGGCCGCCGTCGGCGACCTCAGTACTTCGAGGCGCCCACCACCGTGAACGGTTCGAGCAGCCCGCGCGTGAAGGTGTCGGCGGCGGGGACGGTGCCCGGCACCGCGGGCGGGCGTCGCAGCGCGGCATGGAACTCGCGCGCGCAGTCGGTCAGCGCGGCGCGGGTGTGGGCGACCCGCCAGAACGCGTTGTAGAACTGCAGCACGCCGGCGTAGCGGCGGCACTCGAAGCGGGCGATCGGGCGGGTGTCGTCGGCCGTGTCGACGAGCGTCATCTCGGTCGCTGCGCCGCCCTGCGAGAACAGCGGCGCGAGCGGCAAGGGCAACACCGCGAGCACCACGTTCACCAGCCGGTGCGGGCGCCAGACTTCGGTGATGCGCGCCTCGATGCGATACCGCACGCCGGTCTCGTCCGGGAGGGATACGGTCGCGGGCCGTGCGCCCGACGACATCAGCGCGAGCGCGGTCGCATCGAGCAGCATTTCGCGCTCGGCCTGGGTGGCGCCGTCCTCGAGCGCGACGCCCGCGGTCCAGTCGACCCGCACGTCCGGCGTCTGCACGGGCAGCGTACGCAGGCCCTCGGCTCGCTCGGGCGAGACCCAGATGCGCGACATGTTGAGCAGCCCCTGGGTCTCGGTCCAGGGCAGCGCCGGCTCGGAGTGCGCGTGCGCGCTCGCCAGGGCCGTGCCCAGCACGGCCGCCAGGCAGAGTCTCAACAGGGGTCGTGCTGCGCCCGGCATCTCGAAGGCTCCAGGGACGCTCGGGCGTCCCGCAGCGGCGGACTCTAGTCGGCGCGCCGCCCGCGGCATCGCGTCCGACCGACGGACGCGCTCCCCGGCGGCGCAGGTGGGGGCCGGGCCGCGAGCGGCGGGTCCGGCGCGACCTCTCGGCGGACCTGTCGGGCTCATGGACCCTTCCGCACGCCGTCGCGCTCGGCCTCGGCCACCAGCCCGCGCGCGTCGTCCGCGAGCAGGTGGCGCCTGGCGACCAGCTCGTCGGCCGCGCGGCGGACCGCCTCGACGTAGGCCGCCTTCGTCGGCCAGCGCTCCTCGAGCGACAGCCGCGGGTCGCCCGCGCGCAGGCGCTCGTCGCGGGTCGCCGCGAACGGCAGGAACGCGCCCTGCAGCGTGCAGAAGCCGCCCTCGAAGAGGCCGTCGTCGAAGTGGTTCCAGCCGGTGTACGTGCCCAGGGGTACCTGCACCGTGAGGTTGCGGATGCCGCCCAGGTCGTTGCCGTCGACGTCGACCTGCGCGACCAGCACGTTGTAACGCGCGGTGCCCAGACGGGGCGGATCGATCGTCAGCACGCCGCGGGTGTCCGCCGCGACGAAGTCCGGGCCGTAGTCCTGCACGGACAGCGGGTTGTGGACCGCACGGAACCTCACTGCCGGCCGCTCGACCCCGCCGTAGGCGTTGGCCGGGATCGACGGGAAACGCACCTGGTCGGGGGCGACCAGCTGGCCGCCGGCGATCGTCGGCCGCTCGCTCGGCGGCGGCTCGACGCCGTCGCGCACCCAGGCGGTGGTCGCGGCCAGCAGCGCGCGCATCGTCCAGACCTGCGGATTCGGATTCGACTGCTGCTGGCAGCCGGGCGGGAACGGGCCCTTCTGCGGCAGCGGGAACGGCGCCGGTGCGTGCTGCGTCGAGGCCATGATGTAGCTGCGCACGTTCGCCGGCTCGGGCAGGTCGCGCGTGCCCAGCGCGTCGGTGAAGCCGAGCGACTGGCGCAGCTCCCACAGCTCGAGCGCGGTCGCCGCATGGACGATCTTCGGGCACGAACCGTCGGCCTGGCAGCGGTCGAGCAGCCCGCCGCTGCGCCCGCTCACCGGATCGGTGGTGTGCGCGTACGCGAACGGGAACTCGGTGCCCGGGTACAGGTTGTCGACCTGCTCGGTGCCCGCCGACCGGCCGGGCTGGCCGAAGCGCACGTCGAGCGGCATCAGCCCGCCGCCGATGTGCGGGATCGCGCCGTCGTAGACGACGCGCCCGCGCTCGTCGCGGTTGAAGCCGCGGTGCAGGAACGAGCGGATGAAGCGCCCGCTCTGCGAGGAGCCCATGACGACCGTCTTCGCGTCCTTCACGCGGGCCGGGTTGGGCGTGCCGGCGTCGTCGGCGGCCTCGTGCTTGAGGAAGGCGCCGACGTCGCGCGCCGCGGCGTAGCCGATGCCCAGCACCAGCGGATCGCGGGCGCGGTAGGTGATCTCGTACACGCTGCCCGGCTTGAAGCCGGAGGGCAGGCAGATCTGCGTGGCGCTCGGCGTGGCCGCCCCGCCCTGCGGGCAGGCGCCGAACGACCAGTCGGTGTTCGGGAACATCAGCGGGCGCGCCTGCGCACGGGTGCGCACCGTGAGCATCGGCACGAAGCCGTCGGGCTGCGGCCTGCGGTTGTCGGTGGTGACGCTCGGGTAGGGCGCGGTCGACATCGCGGTGAACCAGCCGCTCGAGAGGTTCAGCGTCGTGGTCGGCGTCTGCGTGACCAGCTCGCTGCGCACGATGCCGGTGACCGGCGAGCCGTCGGCGTTGCGCGCGGCGGGCACGGTCAGCAGCATCCGGTCGTTGCCCGGCAGCACGTCGGCCTGCCAGCCGAACCAGACGGTGGTGTAGCCCATGCGCTGCAGGTGGCCGTCACCCGCGTCGGCCAGCGCATTGATGCGCGTGAGGTTGGGCGGCACGTCGGCGTTGAACAGCGAATGTGCCCCCTTGTTGCCGCGGTTCAGGATGTTGAGGAACAGCATCCCGTTGCCCTTCGAGGCGTCGGCCGGGCGCAGGATCTGGACGTCGGTGGCGTACTCGACGCGCCCCGCCGCGTTGCGCGGCGCCAGGCCGAGGTCCTGGATCGACGCGTTGGCGGGCGCCGCCGGGTCGAGCTCGCCGTGGGCGCGCGCGATCACGCGCTCGTAGGCGCCGACCGCACCGAACGACTGGCCGCCGAAGGCCGGCTCGACGCGCAGGATCTCGATGCGGACGATGCGGGCGTCGGCGGGCTGCGGCGCGAGCGCGCCGAGGGCGAGCGCCGCGGCCAGCGCGGTGCGGGGGACGATGGGGTGCACGGGGTCTCCTCCCGGAGTGCGGAGCGTCTCGGCGGACGGCGCGGCGCCTGGGGCCGCCCGCGGAGCCAGCTTAGTCCGGGCACCGGACGCCGGCTGCCGCCTGCGGGCCACGCCCGGGTCCGCTCCCCCGAAACCGGAACGCCACGCGGCGACCCCCGCGCGCATCATCGGGTCACGGCGTGCGCCGTCCCCGGTCGTGCGGGGCCGCGCGACACGCCGGTCCACATCGAGGAGACGACCCCATGCGCACCCTGCTCGCGAGCCTGGCGCTCGCGCTGACCACCGCCGCGATCCTGCCCGGCGCGGCGGTCGCCCAATCGGCCCCGGCCGCGCCGGCCGCCGCGGCCCTGCCCGAGGCGAAGACCGCCACCTGGGTCGCGCGCGACTTCCGCTTCCACACCGGCGAGACGATGGCCGCGATGAACGTCGCCTACCGCACCGTGGGCGACCCGTCGGGCGAGCCGGTGCTGCTGCTGCACGGCACCACCGGCAATGGCTCGAACTTCATGGGCGCGACCTTCGCCGGCGAGATGTTCGGCCCCGGCCAGCCGCTCGATGCGCGCCGGTACTTCATCATCCTGCCCGACGCCATCGGCACCGGTGGCTCGTCCAAGCCCTCCGACGGGCTGCGCGCGAAGTTCCCGCGCTACAGCTACGAGGACATGGTCGATGCGCAGTACCGGCTGGTGACCGAGGGGCTGGGGATCAAGCGACTGAGGCTGGTGCTCGGCAACTCGATGGGCGGGATGGAGACCTGGGTCTGGGCGACCCGCTATCCGAAGATGATGGACGCCGCGGTGCCGATGGCCTCGATGCCCGCCGCGATGTCGGGCCGCAACTGGCTCACGCGCCGGCTGATCATCGACTCGGTGAGCAGCGACCCCGAGTACAAGGGCGGCGACTACACCGTGCAGCCGCGCAGCCTGCAGTTCGCCTCGGTGTTCTACGCCATCGCCACCAACGGCGGCAACCAGGCGCTGGTCAAGGCCGCACCCGACCGGGCGCGCGCCGACGCGCTGCTCGACGCCCGCATGAAGGCCCCGTTCACCGGCGACGCGAACGACCACGTCTGGCAATGGGACGCGTCGCGTGACTACGACCCGTCCTCGAAGCTCGGCGCGATCGAAGCCCACGTGCTCGCGATCAACTCCACCGACGACGAGCGCAACCCGCCGGACCTCGGCGTGATGGAGCGCGAGCTCGCCCGCGTCCGCAACGCGCGGATGCTGTGGGTGAAGGGCAGCGCCGACACCGCGGGCCACGGCACCACCGCGAATGCGAAATGGTGGAAGGCCGAGTTCGACGCTTGGTTCAAGGGCGTGCCGAAGCGGGCGGACTGACGGGGGGGTCCGCCCGTCAGCGCCTCACTTCTTCGGCGCCGACATCAACCCCGCCGCGTCCTCCTCTTCCTCCTCGGGCGCGGTGATGTTGATGTTCACGTTCTCGACGTCGAGCACCTTCTGCTCGCCGAGGCCCGCCATGATGATCTTCGGCTCGATCATCACTGCCGCCACCATCAGCAGCTGCAGCACCACGAACGCCAACGAGCCCTTGTAGATGTCGGCGGTGGCGAGCGGCGCGATGCTCGCCTTGGTGACCGGGTCGACGTAGGCCTTGCCGGGCGCCACGCTGCGCAGGTAGAACAGCGCGAAGCCGAACGGCGGCGTCAGGAACGAGGTCTGCAGCACCAGGCCGACCATCACGCCGAAGTAGATCAGGTCGATGCCGAGCTTGTCCGCGACCGGCCCGAGCAGCGGCAGCAGGATGAACGCGATCTCGAAGAAGTCGATGAAGCAACCGAGGATGAAGATCAGCGTGTTGACGAAGATCAGGAAGCCGAGCTGGCCGCCGGGCAGCGACGTGAACAGCTTCTCGACCCACTGCGGGCCGTCGATCGCCTGGAACGTCAGCGAGAAGATCGTCGAGCCGACCAGCACGAACACGACGAATATCGACAGCCGCGCCGACGAGTCGAGCGCCTGCTTGAGCAGCTTGAAGTCGAGCCGCTTGCGCACCATC
>JAIYAG010000264.1 GCA_027489195.1 Burkholderiales bacterium
GAAGGCCGCACCGGCTGCCAAGCCGGCCGCGAAGAAACCTGCTGCGAAGAAGCCGGTCGCCCGCGCGCCTGCGACGAAGACCGCCGCAGCGAAGGCCGCCCCGGCGAAGATCGCCGCGGCGAAGCCCCCCCCGGCGAAGACCCCGGCCGCGAAGAAGGCTGCCGCGACCAAGGCGCCGGCGACCAAGGCTGCGGCCACCGCCGCGCCACGGCTGCGCAAGGCCGGCTGAGGCGCCGGGCAGCCCCACATCGGCTGCCCGCGCCTGCCTGCTTGCCCGGCCCTTCCCGGCCCTTCCCCGCGCCTGCCTGCCTGCCCTGTCCTGCACCGCCGCCGACCGCGGTGCAGGACCGGCCTGGTGCCGAGGCCCCGCCCTGGGGCATGACGACCGGGTCGCGGGCGGGCGCGCCGTCGGGCCCGTCCGCGCACGCCGATCCGCTCGCCCCGTGCCCGCCCTGCGGTGCCGCGCGGCAGACCGCCCCCAGCCTGTGCGGCCCGCTCGTTTGGCACGGTTCCTGCGTCACGCGTGACGCCTCCGTGAACCGGCGCCTGCGCGTCCCGTGATGAAGAAGACTCTGCTCAAGGGCGGTCGGGTCATCGACCCCGGCTGCGACCGCGACGGCCGCTTCGACCTGCTGGTCGAGGACGGTCGCATCACCGCGATCGGCGTCGGGCTGCCGGTGCCGCCCGGCCCGGGCACCGAGGTCGTCGACTGCAGCGGCCGGCTCGTGCTGCCCGGCCTGATCGACACCCATGCGCACGTCTACGAGGGCGTCACAGGCCGCTTCGGCCTGAACGCCGACCTGTGCGGCGTGCAGTCGGGCGTGACGACGCTGATCGACCAGGGCGGGGCGAGCTGCATCACGCTGCCGGGCTTCAGGCGCTTCGTGGCCGAGCCCTCGCACACCCGCGTGCTGTCCTTCCTGTCGGCCTACCTGGTGGGCGGCCTGGAGGGGCACTACTACCCGGAGCTCTATCGCCCGGACTGCCTGGACGTCGCGGCCACCGTGAAGGCCGCGCGCAGCAACCCCGACCTCGTGCGCGGCCTGAAGGCGCACGCCGAGATCGGCGGCTTCGCGCGCTGGGGGCTGGACGTGATGCGCCTGGCCTCTCGGATGGGGCGCGAGGCCTCGCTGCCGCTCTACATCCACTTCGGCCAGCTGTGGCCGCGGCCCGAGCAGGGCGGCCTCGCGGTCGATCCCGACTCGATCTTCGACCAGGTGGTCGAGACCCTCAAGCCGGGCGACGTCCTCGCCCATCCGTTCAGCCGCCATCCGGGCGGCTTCGTCGAGCTCGACGGGCGCCTGCACCCGCTGGTGCACGAGGCGGTGGCGCGCGGCCTGAAGATCGACGTCGGCCACGGCTCGCACTTCAGCTACCGGACCGCACGCATCGTGCTCGACGCGGGCGTGCTGCCGGACACGCTGGGCGCGGACATGCACGGCTACAACACGACGGTGGCCGCCCCCCGGGCACGCCCGAGGTCCATCCGGACGAGGGCGACCACCTGTTCAAGGGCGCGGTCCGCTTCAGCCTGGTCTCGGCGATGACGAGCATGCTGGCGCTCGGACTGCCGCTCTCGCACGTGGTCGCCATGGTGACCCGCAACGCGGCGAGGATGGTCGGCCGCGAGGGCGAGCTGGGGACACTGAAGGTCGGCGGCGTGGCCGATGTCACCGTGCTCGCCGACGAGACCGGGCGCTGGACGCTGCGCGACAACGAGGGCACGCAGCTCGTGGCCGAACGGCTGCTGCGCCCGCTGTTCTGTCTGCGGGCGGGCGTACGCTTCGACGCCGACGCCTCGATCCTGCCCCTGCCGCAGGCCGCCTGATGTCGCTGTCCGCCTCGATGTCGCTGTCCGCCTCGATGGCACCGGCGCGACCCGGCACCGCGCTCAGGACCCGCTCAGGCGGGCGGCAGCCACAGCTTCAGGGCGACCCGCTCGGCGTCGGTGAGCGTGTCGACGTCGACGCCGTCGAGGCGCTCCCAGATCAGGCGTCCGTAGAGCGCCCCGAGCGTGGCCACCTCCAGCGTCAGTGACGACTCGGCGCCGCTGGCGGGCTGTGCCGCACGGGCACGGTTGATCGCGGCCTCGAGCGCGGCGATGGAGATGCGACGGGGGCTCACGACGCGGAGACGCGGGGCGTGGGAGGGGCCATCGGTCGACGGTAGCACACCGGTCGTAGGCATTTCCGTGACGTCCGGCCGCCGCCGTGAACCCCGAACCGGTCTCGACCGTTAATGTCCTCATCATGACCGCGTTCGACAGCCTGCACGGTACCGTCGTCGCCGCTGACCCCTCCGAGCCGGCCTCCTCCCGCCCGCTCACCGACTGGGTCTTCGGCTACGGCTCGCTCATCTGGGATCCGGGTTTCGAGTTCCACGAAACCGGCCTCGCGCAGGTCCACGGCTACCACCGGACCTTCTGCATCCGCTCGACCCGCTACCGCGGCACCCCCGAGCAGCCCGGTGTGGTGCTCGGACTCGACCGGGGCGGCTCGTGCATCGGCATGGCGTTCCGCCTGCGGCCCGAGTCGCGGCGCGCCGCGGTCGATGCCCTGTACGAGCGCGAGATGACCGGCGGTGTCTACGTCGCCCGGCAGCTGTCGGCCATCCTCGTGGACGGTCGACGTGTGCAGGCGCTCGCTTTCGTTGCAAACCGCTCCAGCGCGTCCTACGAACGTCTGAACGACGACGAGATCGTGCGCCGCCTGAGCGCGTGCTGCGGCCAGCGCGGACGCAACCGCGAGTACGCGATCCGCACCTGGCACAGCCTCGCGGCGCACGGCGTGCACTGCCCCCACCTGGGCTCGGTCGGCCGCCGCCTGCTCGAGACCGGCTGCGACTGAGCGCGGCGGGCGCCGCCCGCCCGCAGCGCCGTGATCGAATCGGGACACGATCGCACCCCGTGCGAGACCTGGATTCATCGTGCCGTGATCTCGGCTGCGCAGACTCGTCTCCGGGTTCTCTCCTCAGCTCCATGACACCCTCCGCTGGAGCCTTGGGCCGGTCGTCTCGGACCGGCCCTTTTCTTTTCCGGGCACCGTCGCAGCCCGTACGCCGCGTGTCGGCCCGACCGGCAGGCCTGTGAAGCGGGCGGACCGGCGTCCGATAATCCGGACAGAAGCCGGCTTCCCCGAACCGGCGCCGCAGACCCCGACCCATCCGCCCATGCGCCCCCGCCCCTGCTGCCTGCACGGCCCGCGCACCGATGCCCGCACCGGGCACCGCCGGACGCGGCACGGGTCGATGAACCGATGACCCCCCAGCTCGCCGCCCGGCTGGCCCGTCACCTCGGCACGCCCGACCGCGCTGCGCTCGACGCCGCCCTCGCCGCCTGCGAGGCGGCCGCCGCTCGCGAGTCGGGGCCGCTCGCCGGGGTGCTCGGCGGGCTGCGCGGGCTGCTCGACGAGCTCGCCGCCGACGTGCCCGACACGGCCGACGCCCAGCGCCGCGCCGACCTGCAGCGCGACCTGGAGTCGCAGAAGTTCGCGCTCGACCAGCACGCCATCGTCAGCGTCACCGACACCACCGGGCGGATCCTCGACGCCAATGCGAAGTTCTGTGCGCTGACCGGCTACACGCTCGACGAGCTGATCGGCGCGAACCACCGGATCGTCGGCAGCGGCACACATCCGCCCGAATTCTTCGCGGCCATGTGGCGGACCATCGGCGCGGGCGAGGTCTGGCACGGCGAGATCTGCAACCGCTCGAAGGACGGCTCGCTGCACTGGGTCGACGCGTCGATCGTCCCGATGGCCGGCGCCGACGGGCGACCCGAGCGCTTCGTCGCGATCCGCACCGACATCACCGAGCGCAAGCGCGCCGAGGCGGCCCTGCGCGTGCAGCTGCACTTCCGCGCCGAGCTGCTCGATGCGATCCCGGTGGCGATCTACTACAAGGACGCGCGCGGCCGCTTCCTCGGCATGAACCGCGCGCTGGAGTGGCTGTTCGACATCGACCGGAACACGGCGATCGGGAAGACTTCGGCCGAGGTCTTCTCCGACGGCTATGCCGACGTGCACATCGAGCGCGACCGCGAGGTGCTCACGCGGCCGACGCGCCAGTCCTACGAGATGGAGATGCCGCTGCCCGACGGCACGCCGCGCACGCTGTACTACAGCAAGGCCTCGATGGCCGACGCCATCGGCACGGTCACCGGCATGATCGGCGTGATCTTCGACACCACCGAGCGCAAGTCGCTCGAGCGGCGGCTCGGCGAGGCGAAGGACGCGGCCGAGGCGGCGAGCCTCGCCAAGAGCCAGTTCCTCGCGAACATGAGCCACGAGATCCGCACGCCGATGAACGGGATCATCGGCATGACCGAGCTGGTGCTCGACACCGCGCTCACGCAGCACCAGCGCGACTACCTCGAGACGGTGCGGCAGTCGGCCGACGCGCTGATGGAGATCATCAACGACCTGCTCGACCTGTCCAAGATCGAGGCCGGGCACATGGAGCTCGAGTCGATCGACTTCGAGCCGCGCGCGCTGCTCGAACACCTGTGCCGGCCGATCGCACTGTCCGCGCAGCGCAAGTCGCTCGCCTTCGCGCTCGAACTCGGCGCGGGCGTGCCCACCCTCGCCCGGGGCGACCCCGGGCGGCTGCGGCAGGTGCTGGTCAACCTGCTGGGCAACGCGGTGAAGTTCACGCAGCGCGGCTCGGTGACGCTGAAGGTCGACGCACGGGCGGGCTCGGACGCGGGCGACGCGCCTTCGATCGTGCTCGACTGCGAGGTCGGCGACACCGGTGTCGGCATTCCCGCCGACAAGCAGGAGCTGGTGTTCGACGCGTTCGCCCAGGCGGACAGCTCGACCACGCGCCGATTCGGCGGCACCGGGCTGGGTCTGGCGATCACGCGGCGCCTGGTCGAGGCCATGGGCGGCGCGATCTCGGTGAGCA
>JAIYAG010000539.1 GCA_027489195.1 Burkholderiales bacterium
CGAACCGCTCGATCAGCGCATTCGTCTCCTGCGGCGCCTCCAGCATCGTGAAGTGCCCGCAGGCGATTGTCTCGATCCGCGCGCCCCGCACGGTCTCGAGCACCGCGCGCGAGAACGGCGTCAGCTCGCCCGCCCGGACCGGAACGCGGTTCAGCTCGGTGTCGAAGAGCGTCGACTGGATCGCCAGCACCGGCACGTCGATCGTGCCCAGCACGGCGCGGGCGCGCGTCGAGTCCCAGCGGACCATGTCGACCACCAGTCGGCGCGCGAACGCGCGGTCGATGTCGCCCGCGCGTGCGTCGACCGCGTCGCGCACCGCCTGCGGGGTCTGTGCGACGTGGAAGTCGCGGTACAGGCCGGCGAGGAAGGGCTCGATGCCGAGCGCGTCGATCTTCGCCTCGGTCGCGGCCACGATGGCCGCGGGCTCGCCCTCGATGAAGCTGCCGTCGACGTAGACCAGGCCGCGCACGCGGCCGCGCGAGCGGTCGAAGGCCTCGGAGATCACCCGGCAGCCCATGCTGTGGCCGACCAGCACGACGTCGTCCAGCCCCAGCGCGTCGAGCGTCGCGTTCACCGCCGCTCCGAGCGCGGCGATGCCGGCCTCGGCCGGTTCGGGCGAGCGGCCATGGCCGGGCAGGTCGATCGCGATGCAGCGGTGCCCGACCGACAGCGCGCTCACCTGCGGCGCCCAGTCGGTGTGGCTGCACGAGAAGCCGTGCACAAAGACCAGCGCGGGCGCGCCGCGGCCGTCGTCGGTGGCGTGGACGGGCAGCGGTACGGGTGAGGGGGTCATGTCGGCGGGGGCGGCGGGTGAGGGTCGGCGGATGAGGGGCGGTGGTCCCGCACGGGCAGCATCCGCGCGGCGACCGTCAGCGAGGGCACGGCGAACACGCCGCCGCCCAGGTGGTGCAGGGTGTGCAGGTCGGCGTTGTCGTCGCGGAACGACCAGCGGCCGTCGGCGAAGACGCGCGGGTCGGCCTGTGCCGAGACCACCTCGACGAAGAAGGTGTCGTAGGCGTCCTCGGTGTGCGGCTCGGCGATCACCCGCGCCTCCATCCATGCGACGCAGCCTTCGACGCAGGGCAGGCCGAGCACCGGCCCGTCGAACCAGCCGATGCCGTAGCGCTTGAACTTGTCGGTGCCGTCGCGCTCGGCGTCGCGGCCGCTCACGCTGCCCACGGTCCACACCAGGTCGGCCTGGGCGCGGCAGGGCACGCACAGCGCGAGCGTGCCGGAGGCGGCGATCAGCTCGCGCGTGAACGTCTTCTTGTCGATGACCACCGCGATGCGGGGCGGCGCGAACTCGACCGGCATCGACCAGGCGGCGGCCATCAGGTTGCGCCGGCCCGCGTGGACGGCGCTCACCAGGACGGTCGGGCCGTGGTTGACCAGCCGGCAGGCACGTTCGGGATCGACGGTGGCACGCATGACGCGATACGGTGACGGGAACGCGCGTAGCGTACGTCACCGCCTCCGGGAGCCGTTCCATGACCCGTCCCACCCCGCGCGTCCGCGCGCTCGCCGCCGCGCTGCTCGTCGCGCTGCTGGCCGTCGCCGCCTGGGTCCGTCCCCTGGACGATGCGGCGGCCCGCCACATCGATGGCGGGATGAAGGCGGCCTTCGCCGCGTTCGCCACCGCACGGGCCCTCAACGGCGTGATCTCGCTGGTGCAGAGCGCGCAGGTCTCGGCGCAGCTCGGCGTCGGCATGAGCGTGGCGCCCGGCGAGCTGCTCGACCCGGTCAACGACCTGATCGAGCGCTTCTCCGACGCGATGCTCGCGGCCACCGTGGCCTTCGGCGTGCAGAAGGTGCTGCTGGCGGTCGGTGGCCACTGGGTGGTGGCGCTGGCGCTCGGGGTGGCCGCGTTCGCCTGGGCGGGGCTCGCGGTGGCGGGGCGGCCGAGCCCGCGATGGCTGCTGCGCGCGCTGGCGCTGCTGCTGCTCGCGCGCTTCGCGGTGCCGGTGGCGGCCGTCGGCACCGATCTGCTCGCCCGGACCTTCCTCGCCTCGCAGCAGGAGGCGTCCCGCCAGGCGATCGAGGCGCTGACCGGCGAGGCGAAGGCGGCCGCCCAGGCCGGCCCGGGGGCGCCCGCGGGCACGGCCGAGCCCGGCGGGGCGGGCACCTCGCTGCGCGAGTGGCTGTCGCGCGGCGTCGAGCTCGGCCCCCGCATCGAGGCGCTCGCCCGCACCGCCGGGCGCCTCGCCGAGCATGTCACCAGCCTGATCGTGGTGTTCCTGCTGCAGACGCTGCTGTTCCCGGTGGCCCTGGCCTGGGGGATGTGGCGGATCACGCTGTCGACCTTCCGGAATCCGTCGGGCTGAGCCGGGGTAAAAGCGGTCGGTACGCCGTCCGCTTGCACGGTCGTTTCGTTTGGGATAAATTTCCCAAATGACATCCGCGACCGATCCCTCCGCAAGTGCCCTGCAGCGCGCCGTGCTCCGGGTGATGCGCGCGCTCGCCCGGGTCCTCATCCGCAACGGCCTGACGCTGCCCGCCTTCGTCGAGCTCGCCAAGCGGGCCTGGGTCGACGTGGCGCTCGGCGACTTCACGATCCCGGGGCGCAAGCCTTCGATCTCGCGCGCGTCGCTGCTCACCGGCCTCACGCGCAAGGACGTGCAGCGGCTGGTCGATGCGCGCGGCGACACCGACGCCGAGGCGGCGCTGGCGGTCCCCGACCACCGTGCCGCCCGGGTCATCGCCGGCTGGGTCCACGAGGCCGACTACGGCGATGCCGGCGCCCCGCGCGATCTGGCCTTCGACGGCGACGGCGCGACCTTCTCGACGCTGGTCCGCCGCTACGGCGGCGACGTGCCGCCGCGGGCGGTCCTCGACGAGCTGCTGCAGGTGGGCAACGTCGAGCGTCTGGAGGACGGCCGCCTGCGGCTGCTGACCCGCTTCTACCTGCCGCGCTCGAACGACGCCGCGCGGCTCGGCATCCTCGGTACCGACGTGTCGTGGCTGATCGGCACGATCGACCACAACCTGCAGGGCCGCGAGCCCGCCCGGTTCCAGCGCAAGGTGACCTACGACAACCTGCCGGTCGAGGCGGTGGACGCGTTCCGCACGCTGTCGGCCCGGCATGCCCAGGAGCTCATCGAGCTGCTGGGCGACTGGCTGGCGCGCCATGACCGCGACACCAACCCGGCCGTCGAGGGCTCGGGTCGGATGCGCGCGGGCGTCGGCGTCTTCTATTTCGAGGAAGACCTCGAAGACCGTTCCCAAGGAGATCGTTCATGAGTTCCCGTCCCATCCGCGGCGTGCGCGCCGCCTGCGTCGGCTTCGCGACGCTCGCCACGCTCGCCGCCTGCGGCGGCGGCGGCGCCGACGGCACCGGCGTGCAGATCGGCACCGGCGGCACCATCAACGCGCCGACCGCGGGGGGCACGTTCGCCTACTCGGCCGGCGTCATGACCCGGGGCAGCGTGATCCTGAACGGCGTGCGCTACGACGACAGCGCCGCCCAGGTCGACGACGACCGCGGCCGC
>JAIYAG010000415.1 GCA_027489195.1 Burkholderiales bacterium
GCGGTGAAGGTGGTGACCTTGTCGGCGAGACCGAGCGCGGCCATCTGGTCATTGAAGTACTTCATCGCATGCGACATCCGACCGAGGAGCGTGGCGTGCGCGGCGAGCTGGGCATCGTGGGTATCGAAGCCGGAGATCGGCACGAAGAACACCTGACGGCGCAGGCCCAGGGTGTCGCGTGCGGCGATCATCCGGGCGACCATCCTGAGGCTGTTCGCGACCGGGTTCGACGTGCCCGCGCCGGACGTGCCCGCAGGCAGCCAGTTCGTCGGCGCCGGGACGGACGCGGCCGCTCCGCTCGACAGCGCGCTGATCAGTTCGTCGCTGGTCGTGAGCGTTCGGGCGTAGACCGCAGCCTGCTCTCGCATGATCAGGTGCTCGCGCGGGTCCGTGGCCAGGGTGCGCAGCGTGTTGCTCGCCGTCGTCGAACCGTAGAGCGTGCCGCGTGCAGCGTTGATCCGGAGCGCACCGTTGGCCGACAGCTGGTACTGCCGGGTGTTGCGACCCGACAGCCAGACGACGTTGCCCCCCGAGGAGATGCTGGCGAACGTGGAGCTGGCATTGCACGACGACAGGAGGTCCATCACCCGTCCGCCCCAGCCCTGCGTCGAGCCTTCCGGCGCGAACGACTGCCACATCGACTGCTGGTCGTTGTGCGAGAACAGCTTGCGCGGTTTCGGATGGGAGGGGCTGCGGTACTCGGCGATCGACGTCGGCCGGACCAGCGGGCCGACGTTGGCAACGATCGCCGCCCGCCGGTCGACCTCGAACATCGTCTTCAGATGCGTCAGCTCGGGGTGCAGCGCGAAGCTGCGGCCGGCGATCGGCGTGAGCGGCGAGATCGGGAGCACGCCGCCGCTGAAGCCCGCGGGGGGCAGCGCGATCGGTGAGGGCAGCACGTTGCGCGCGGCGACGTACGCGTCCCACGACGGCGTGTCGGTGGCGAGCACGGTGTTGAACGCATCGTTGCCGCCGGCCAGGAACAGGCAGACGAGCGCCTTGTAGTCGGTGCACGACACCGACTGGGCTGCGGCCTCGCCCATCGATGCGAGGCTGAGCGCGAACGGCGCGGCGGGGCCGGCCACGGACAGGGCAGCGGCTTTGGACAGGAAGCGGCGTCGGGCGACGCTGAGGGGACGGGTCATTTCGGTTCTCCGGATCGGACGTTGGTCAGCGCTGGACCGTGAATTCGGGGGTGACGACGAGCAGCAGCACGGCGAGGCGGGCTCGGTTCCGCAAGGCAGCGAGCACGTTCGCGTCGGTGTCGGCGCCGCTCGGGATCGCGACGCTGGCGACCTCGGCTGCGATCTGGTTGCGCACCGCGGTCGGCACCTGGCCCGGCGCCATCAGCAGGATCGTCCTGTCGACGAGCGCCGCAGGATTCCGGGCGAGCGCGACGAGCGGTGACCAGTCGATGGCGATGTCAGGCTTGCCCGTCCGCGGGTCGCCGGCGCCCGCGCCGTCGTTGTCGAGCACGGCCTTCACCGCGTTCAGAAACCCGGCCGCCGAGACCTCGTTGAAGATCTGCAGCTCGGGCGCGACCAGCGCACTGGTCGCGAGCCTGGTGTTCGGCGGCACGTAGCCGGGACGGTAGAAGTTGAACACCGACGGCGCACGCAGCGAGGCCATGCCGATGGAGACGATCGGATCCTCCGTGCCGCTCCAGGTCCAGTTGCCGGTCGACGACTTGGCGCCAAGCGCGCGCAGCATCGTGGTCATCCGCAGCAGCGGCTCGCGCATCCGGCCGTTCCAGCCGACCGCGTCGACCGGCGGCGTGGTCGCCTCGGGATCGAGCAGCACCGCCTTGACGACCGCCTTGAGGTCACCGCGGACGCCCTGCCCGTTGTCGTTGAACGCCGCCGCCACCCGACCCACGTACGCGGGGCTGGGATTGCTGGTGACCAGGCGCTGGATCAGCTGCTTGCCGATGAAGGGGCCGACGTTCGGATGGGCGAACAGGTGATCGAGGGCCGCCTTCAGGCTGGCCTCCGGCGTGGAGGCCGAGACGGTCGTGCCGAGGAAGGTCTTCGGACCGGTCTCGTGGAACTGCGGGTAGCCCTGCATGGGCCGGAAGTCGCGCTCCGAGTGCGGCTCGCCCCGGTTCACGAAGCGTGCCGACGAGGTGTCGGGCCCGGCCCAGCCGAAGCCGGTGAAGACCCGCGACAGGCCGGCGATGTCCGCCATGTCGTAGGTCTCGATCGGCTCGTTCCGGGCGTCGAGCTTCACGGTCCCGTCCTGATTCAGCTCGTACAGCCCGATGGTGAAGAGCTGCATGATCTCGCGGGCGTAGTTCTCGTCGGGCAGCCTGCCGACGGTCATGTCGGCCTTGCGATTGCCGAGTGCCGACAGGTAGACGCCCATCGCCGGCGACAGCGTCGCCTCCTCGAGCAGCGTCCGGTAGTTGCCGAACGCGTTGCGGGTCAGCACGTCGAGGTAGGCCGAGCCCATGCGCAAGGTGATGTCGCTGTTCTGCATCGACACCACGAGGATCTGGGACAGCGAATACGCCACCCGCCGGCGCAGCGCATCCTCGCCCGACAGCATCGCGCGCCAGAAGCTGTTCTGCGGCCAGCTGCCCGACACGACCGTTCCCGCTTCCGGCATGGCAGCGATACGCTTGGCGAAGTCTTCGAGATGAGTCGACGACGTCTTCGCGAACTGCTCGTCGATCCAGGCGGAGTAGCCGATCTTCATCAGGCGATCGATCTCTTCCTGCGTCGGGCCGAACGTGGCCTTCGCGAGGAACCGGGCGGCCTCGGCCTGCGTCGCGGGCACGTCGCGCGGCGCCGTCTCGGCGGCACCGGCGACAGCCGGGGCTGCGCTCGACGCGGCGGCCGGCGTGGCGGCAGGCGTGGCGGCAGGTGATGCCGGCGGCGTCACGGTGTCGGCGCCGCAGGCGGTCAGGAGCACGGCGCTCGCGAGCACCAGCCCACGGCGGAGCAGGAGAGCGGCGGGTAGTTGGCGTTTCATGCTGGGGCCTCGTCGTTGTGTGAGCCCGGTGCCCCGTCTGATGCACAGCGGGCTCCGGAGGGACTGGAGCCTCGACGAAACCGTCGTGCCGAACATGCCAACTAAGTCACACCGACGAACGGTCATAGTTCTCGCCGTGCGCTCGTTCCGACGAACGGTCGTTGACGCGGAACGAGCGGCGTCCGGTTGCACCGAGTGCGGCGGCCGCCCGATGGTCGGCAGGGCTTCGCTGCATGAACGGAGGGGACCGCGGCGTGGGAACGGATCCCTCGCCCGCCGTCGAACCCCCGCATAGCGGCCATCGGTCGGCGAGCGACGCGATGCAGGACGACGACGAACGGTCGGTCGCTTCAGACACGGACAGCCCCGGGGCGCGCCGGGTGTGACGCATCCGGTCCCGTCCGGGTGACGCTGAGCGTCAACAGGCACTGGCGATGTGGCCGGGATCGCCACCGGTGACGACCGATCCGTGACGGAATCGAGGTCGGCACGCTTGGTGCTCCCTGGAGGTTCATCGAACCCACCCAGCGAGCCTCAGCGATGAACGACCCCCACGAAGCCTTTGCCGACACCCGCGCCCTGCCCGATGCCCCCGCGCAATGGCGCTCGGGCGCGCCCGAGCAGCGCGTCATCGCGGCCCGGCGCCCGGGTGCCGACCAACCGGAGCCGCTGACCGACCGGTCGCTGAGCGTGCTCGGCGCCCTGCGCGACGACGACATGAGCGTCGACATCCTGGCCGAGCGCTTCCCTCATGTGCTGAACCGGCTGAGCGCGGTCTGGGATTCGCCGAACGCGGCGTTCGCGCTGATCGGCGAACTGCTGATCGACCGGCGGGGCGGACGCAGGGGCTTCCCGGAGGACGCGCTCTACGAGCTGCTCGCGCTGCGCCGCCTGTGCGTCAGGCGGATCGTCGCGTCGGCGGGCCTCTGACGGCTGCGCGGGGATGACCGGCTGCGTCGGCCCCGGGGTGACGCGATTCGTCAGTCGGATGACGCCGTACGTCAGCTCGGGGGGCGCCTAAGGGTCGACGGGCGCGTCAGGAGGCCCGCGGTGTGAACGATTCGACCCTGGCACGCAGGCTGCACATTCCTTCGCGACACGTCCCGACACGCGAACGATGAACGACCTTCCCGAATCCCCTCCCGAGCCCCTTCCGGAGTCCGGTCCGGAACCCCTCGCGCAGCCGCGCGTCCCCCAAGCCGACACGCCGGCGTCACCGGGCACCCGGATCAACGCCGTCGCCGCGCCGCTGCCGCGCAGGGCTCACCTGCGCGAGACACCGACCTTGCGGTCGATGCGGCTGACGACCGAGTTCCGGGGCGAAGGCATCGACCTGCGGAGCCTCGAGGACCGCTTCCCGCACGTCCTGAACCGGGTGAGCGCCGAGTGGGACACGCCGACGGCAGCGCTCGAGGTCCTGGAGTCGATGCTGTTCGATCAGCGCGGCGGCCGGCAGGGCTTCCCCGACGATGCCGTCGCCGCGCTGCTGGCGCTCCACCGACGTTGTGTCGAGCGGATCGCCAGAGCCGCCGGCCTCTGACGCCCGGGATCAGCCGGGGAAGGGGGCGCGATCGAGGGCCCGAGCCCGATGCTCAGGCGGCCCTGCGGCGGCGAGCGATGCCACCGGCCATCATCAGGCCTGCGAGCATCATCGCGTAGACGCCAGGCTCCGGAACGGCCGTGACGACGCCGGGCGAACCGATCTCGGCGATGCTGCCGTGGACCACCTGGAACGCACCGTTGAGGCCGACCGAGCTGAGCGTGGACAGGGTCACGGCATTGGCGCCGGCCGAGTTGTCGAAGGTCGCGAACGGCGACACCCCCGGGGACGTGCCAAAGCTCACCCGAGCCTGCTCGACGTTGGACCCGTCGAAGAGGACCACGCCGTCACCGCCGGTGCCCAGGCCGATGCCCGCGCCGGAGTAGGTGCCGATCTTGAAGCCCGCCGGCGCGGGGCCGCCGAACCAGTTGCTGACGAAGCCGGCCGTTGACGAGCCTTCGACGAAGATCGCCGATTCGCCGGCGGCGAGGCTGATGCCGCCGTTCAGCGCGACCGCCGCGCTCGACAGGAACGAACTGTCGTCGACCTTCCAGCCGGCGAGGCTCTGCGTCGCGGCCCCGAAGTTGGTCACTTCGAACCAGTCCGCCGCGACCGGAGAATTGCCGCTGCTCCAGGGCGCGACTTCCGTGATGCGGACCTGCGCCTGCGCGGAACCCGCGAACGCCGCGGCGAACAGCGCGACGATGCAGAGCGAACTGAGCGGCTTGAGTTTCATTGTGTGTGTCTCGATGGAGGGAGGAGAGGCCGCGAACGACATCGGAGGAAGCATCTACCGGACGGCGCGCCCGGCACGGCGGCGGGCCATGCGGCCCATGAGCGCCAGGCCGGCCATCATCACGACCCAGGTCTCGGGCTCGGGTATGGGCGCGTAGATGAACAGGCTCGAGCCCGTGCCGGCGTCGCCGTTGTCGGAGACGAGGTAGAGATTGCCGCCCGCGTCCATCGTCATGCCCTCGAACTGGAGAAACTGTCCCTGGAAGGACGTCCCCGTGCTGTTCGCGGTCAGGTTCGCCACGAGCGAGCCGCTGCGGGTCATCTCGGCGACGCCGCCGTGGGTCAGCACCAGCAGGTTGGCGGTGGCGGCACCGTAGACGTTCGCCAGCGCGTAGACGTCGTTCAGCGTGGTGAAGCCGATGTTGCCCGCCGCGAACAGCGCGGCGTTGTTGACGGTCGTCGCATTGCCGTTCGACGCCGTGCCGGCCGAGAAGTCGACACCGGTCTGGAAGATGTTCTGCGACGCGCCGGATCCGCTGCGCTCGTTGACGAGAATGAAGCCGCCGGTCGCCGGGTCGTAGCTCAGCCCCTCGAGACCGGTGTTGCCGACGTTGGTCCCGAGCTTGACCGTGGACGTCTGCGCGCGCTGCAGCGTGGTGTCCGCCGCGTAGGTGAACTGCACCGCCGTCCGGGACCGTTCCTCGGTCATGACGAACTTGCCGCCGCCGACGTACGCGAGGCCCTCGGGGTCGTAGAACTCGTTGCCCTGCGGGCTGCTGCCCGCGGGCAGCTTCATGTACCCGATGGGCGCCCCGATGAGCGAGGTTTCCATCACGTAGCCGCCGCCGTCGCCCAGCATGAACAAGGTGTTCGTGTCCCGGTTCCAGGTGACCGCCGAGGCTTCGAACTGCAGCGAGCTCGACGGCGCCGGCGGGTTGGGGCTGAGCGTCGGCAGCGCGTGCGTCCCGACGAGCCGGTAGTCGGCCAGGCCGGTCCACTGTGCGCTGGCCGACACGCTGACGACCGCGAGGGCCGCGAACACGCCGGCCTGGTACACGCCGGGACTCACACGCAGGAAGGGATGCGACACAGGTGCCTCGTCGGGCCGTTCAGGCCGGTTCGGTGGATCCGGGACTCGGACCCGACTCCGGGGGACGGACTCGGTGCGGACCATCGGACCGCGCGAGCTGATGGAACGAGTCCCCATTCGCAGCGTCCTCCGCGAGCGTTAACGTCGCGTCGCGAACCGGCCTGCACACCGGGTCCGTTCAGACCATGCCGCGCGAGTCGTTCGGCGCCCCGAAATGCGAACGGCCGCCCTGAGGCGGCCGTCGA